>NZ_CAUVXL010000013.1:0-24868 GCF_963555915.1 Protofrankia sp. Cas4 | reverse complement strand
GATCTGTCGCTGACCGCGGAACCCGGTCACACCGTCGCGATCGTCGGCCCGACCGGTGCCGGCAAGACCACCCTGATCAACCTGCTGATGCGGTTCTACGACCTCACCGGCGGTCGGATCACCTTGGACGGGGTCGACATCGCCACGATGTCACGGGAGGAACTGCGGGCAAGTATCGGCATGGTGTTGCAGGACACCTGGCTGTTCGGCGGCACCATCGCGGAGAACATCGCCTACGGCGCCGAGGGTGCCACCCGGGAGCAGATCGTGGCCGCCGCGACTGCCGCGCACGTCGACCGGTTCGTGCACACCCTGCCGGCCGGCTATGACACCGTGCTCGACGACGAGGGCGCCGGTGTCAGCGGCGGGGAGAAGCAGCTGATCACCATCGCCCGGGCGTTCCTCGCGGAGCCGCTGATCCTGGTCCTGGACGAGGCCACCAGCTCGGTGGACACCCGCACCGAGGTACTGATCCAGCAGGCCATGTCGACCCTGCGGGCGGGGCGGACCGCGTTCGTGATCGCGCACCGGCTGTCCACGATCCGGGACGCGCACACCATCCTGGTGATGGAGAACGGCGCGATCGTCGAACAGGGCAGTCACGCCGAGCTGCTCACGGCCGACGGCGCTTATGCGCGACTGTACCGGGCCCAGTTCGCGCAGGCGGTCGCCGAGGTCTGACCCGGACGGCCCGAGCCCCTCGCCTTCGGACCCGTTTCTTGATCCACGCCCCTATTGCCGGGTGCTCTTAACGATGTGAATCTGATGCTCCTGCCACAACACCAGATTCACATCGTTCCCACAGAGCGACCAGCAACAGGGGACGCGCCCTCGCGGGGCCGGGGCGAAGGGATGCTTGGGTAGCGGTCAGCCGCGCAGGGGGGCGTGGGCGAAGGCTGCCACGCCTTCGTCGAAATCGACCGTCGGCTGATAGCCCAGAGCGTCGCGGGCCAGCGCCGACGAAGCGGTCACGTGCCGGACGTCACCGGCGCGATACAATCCGGTGACGACGGGTTGCGGGCCGCCGTGTGCCCGGGCTAGGGCGCCGGCCATCTCGCCGATCGTGTGGGGCTGTCCACTTCCGATGTTGAAGGCCCGCAGCCGGCCCGGTGTGGCTGCACCCGGCGCCAGCGCAAGGACGTTCGCCCGGGCCACGTCATGCACGTGGACGAAGTCACGCAGCTGTCGGCCATCCTCGAAGACCTCGGGCGCGGCGCCCCGCTCGAGCGCACTGCGGAAGATGGACGCGACGCCCGCATAGGGGGTGTCGCGGGGCATCCGGGGGCCGTAGACGTTGTGGTAGCGCAGCGCGATGGCCTGTGCGCCGGTGCCGACCGCCCACGCCGCGGCGAGGTGTTCCTGCGCGACCTTGGTGGCCGCGTACACACTTCGCGGCTCCAGCCGGGCATCCTCGCCGACCAGGGTCGGCTCCAGTGGCTGGCCGCAACTGGGGCAGGGCGGCTCGTACCGTCCGGCTTTGAGATCCAGGTCATGGCGGGGAGCCGGTCGTACCGGCCCGTCGGCGGCGCAGCGGTAGGCACCTTCGCCGTAGACGACCATCGAGCTCGCCAGGACCAGCCGGCGCACACCGCGGCTGGCCATCGCAGCCAGTACCACCGCGGTACCGAAGTCGTTGTGCGAGGTGTAGGCCGGCAGGTCCCCGAGGTCGACGCCCTGGCCGACCATGGCGGCCAGGTGGCACACGGCGTCCACCCCGTCGAGCGCGGCGTCCACCGTGTCGGCATCCCGCACGTCGCCGACGACAAGATCGACACCATCGGTCGGGAGCGGGCGTCCTCGGTGGATCGCCGGGTGCAGCGCGTCGAGCACCCGGACGTGTTCACCGGCCTGTACCAGGGCTTGGACGAGGTGAGAGCCGATGAACCCGGCGCCGCCGGTGACGAGGATCCGCACAACGGCGACGGTATAGCCGTTCCGGGCGTTGAATCCTTACGAGCCGGGAAAACATCACGCGGTGAGCGGGAGCGCCACGACGAACCGGCAGCCGCCGGCGATGTTGTGTACGGTCACGTCGCCGCCGTGTGCCTCGACGATGCCGCGCACGATCGCCAGCCCGAGGCCGGACCGGCTGCCCTGGCCAAATCGGCTGCCCTGGTCGGTGCGCACCTCGCGTCCATGCTGCCGGCTGTCGTGCGGGCTGTCGTGCCGGCTGTCGTGGGCGGTGCCGGCTTCGGCAGCGAGCCCGCGTGGCGTGCGCGCTGTCTCACCCCGGTAGCCGGTCTCGAACAGTCTGCCCAGGTCGGCATCGGGAATCCCGCCGCAACTGTCCGCGACCGCGAGCACGGCGCGCCGGTCGGACACCTGACCGGTCACCGCGACCGTACCGTCGCTCGGCGTGTGTCGGATGGCGTTCACCAGCAGGTTGGTCAGGACCCTGCCTACCTCAGCCACATCGACCTCGACCTTGGCGGTGTTGTCGGCGTCGCCGTGGAGCAGGACGCCCTTGGCGCGGGCGAGCGGATCCGCGGCGGCGACGGCATCGGAGATGACATCACTGAGCGCGACGCGCTCCAACGTCAGCTCAAGGGTCCCGGCGTGGAGCCGGGACAGCTCGAACAGGTCGTCGACCATCGTGGTGAGGCGTTCACAGGCGCGCACCATGGTGCGGTGGTAGCGGGCCACGGTGGCGGCGTCGGTGACCACCCCGTCGTCGAGGGCCTCGGCGGTGGCGCGGATGCCGGCGATCGGCGTGCGCAGGTCGTGGCTGACCCACGCGACCAGCTCGCGCCGGCTGGCTTCCAGCGCCCGCTCCCGTTCCCGGGCCGCGACCAGCCGGACGTGGGTGTCGTCCAGCGCACGGGCGATCGCCGCGAGCTCTGCCGTCGGCGGCGTCGCCCGCGACGGTCGGTAACCGTCCTCACCAAGGTGGCCGGCCGCATCGGTGAGGGTCACCGATGCCCGGGCCACCGGGCGTCCGAGCAAGAGCGTCGTTGTGGTCGCGGCCACCGCGGACACGGCGAGCACGATGAGCACGACATCGAGATCGTGGTTGGAGAGGAACATCGCCTCCGCGGTTCCGGCGACACCGGCCGCCATCGCGCAGACTCCGACGACGACCACCGCCGCGCCCCAGATCCGCACCGATGCGCGCCACAGCACCCGCAGCCGCAACAGGGGCAACGCCAGCAACGGCGCGGCCAGCGAGCAGCCCAGCGCGATCCCGGCGATCTCCAGAAACGCCGTCATGCCAGGTCCACTGCGCGCACGCGGCCCGCTTCGCACCGGTACCCGACGCCCCAGACGGTCACCAGCACCTGCGGCGCGGTCGGGTCGTCCTCGACCTTCTCCCGCAGCCGTCGGATGTGGACGGTCACCGTCGAGGGGTCGCCGAAGGTCCAGCCCCACACCTGTTCGAGCAGTGCCGGCCGGGAGAACGCCTCGCCCGGGTGCGCCAGGAGGAAGGCGAGCAGGTCGAATTCCCGGACGGTCAACGCGAGTGGCTCGCCGTCGCGGGTAGCCGTGCGCGCGGCGACGTCGACGACGAGACGTCCGGTTCGCAGCACGCCGCGGCCCGCCGGTGGCGGCTCCAGCGTGCGCCGCAACACCGACTGGACCCGCAGTACGAGTTCACGCGGTGAGAAGGGCTTGGTGACATAGTCGTCGGCGCCGGTCTCCAGCCCGGCGATGCGGTCGGACTCCTCGCCCAGTGCGGTCAGCATGACGACCGGGACCTGCCGGTGTTCCCGCAGGCGCCGGCATACCTCCAGCCCACCGATACCGGGCAGCATGAGGTCCAGCACCACCAGGTCCGGCGGCCGATCGGCCGCCGCGGCAAGCGCGGACGGTCCGTCCGCGGCCCGGTCGACATCGAAGCCGGCATGCGACAGATAACGGTCGACGACGTCGGCGACGGTCGGATCGTCCTCGATGAGCAGTACGCACACCACCCGCTCACGGTAGTTCGCGCCCCGGCCCGCTGGCACCGTGGTAGCCGGGCCGTCCCCGATTCGTAAGATCTGCGCGGCCCAGGGCGCACACTCCAGACAGTTCGCGGTCGATGTTCCGTGTTCTGTAAGAGATTCGGCCACAATCGGTGACTAAGCTGCCGACCATGGTTACTGAAAGTCAGGTCAGCGGTGGCAACGTCGTCGACGATGGTGCTGCTGTGGATGTTGTGGTGGATGTCGTCCTGCCCTGTCTGGACGAAGCCGCCGCCCTGCCCTGGGTGCTGGCGCGCATGCCCGCCGGCTACCGGCCGATCGTGGCGGACAACGGGTCCACCGACGGCTCGCCGACCATCGCCCGGGAGTTGGGCGCGCACGTGGTGCATGTGCCCGAACGCGGCTACGGCTCGGCGGTGCACGCCGGTCTGCTCGCGGCCACGGCACCGGTCGTCTGTGTCTGCGACGCGGACGCCTCCCTCGACCCGAGGGACCTGCCGCGTCTGGTCGGGCCGATCGACGCCGGCAGTGCCGATCTCGTTCTCGGCCGGCGCCGGCCGACGGTGGCCCGCGCGTGGCCGTTGCATGCCCGGGCCGGTAACGCGGTGGTCGCCCGGGAACTTCGCCGGCGCGCCCGGGTGCCGGTCCGCGACATCGGCCCGATGCGGGCAGCCCGCCGGGAGGACCTGCTCGCGCTCGGTGTCACCGACCGACGGTTCGGCTACCCGCTTGAGCTCATCGCGCTCGCGGCTGCGGCGCAGTGGCGCATCGTCGAGCTCGACGTCGGCTATCTGCCCCGCCGCGGCCGGTCCAAGGTCACCGGAACCGCGCTGGGCACGGTCCGCACCATCCGGGACATGTCCGCGGTGCTGGGACGGATGGCGTGAGGCTGCTGGTCATCGCCAAGGAACCGGTGCCCGGGAAGGTCAAGACCCGGCTCACCCCCCCGTACAGTCCGGCCGAGGCAGCCGCGTTGGCCGCGGCCGCGCTCGCCGACACCCTGGACACCGTCGTCGAGGCATGTCGGCGCCACGGCGCCCGGCCGCTGGTCGTGCTCGAGGGCAGGCCCGGCGCCTGGCTGCCGCCGGACGTGCCAGTGATCGACCAGGTCGACGGACCGTTCGACGAACGCCTCGCCGCCGCCTTCGACACCGCGTCGGGCGAGCCGGCCCTTCTGATCGGGATGGACACGCCACAGGTCAGCGCAGGTGTGCTCGTCGCGGCATGCCAGGCGTTGGAGCAGGCCGACGCCGTGTTCGGCCGGGCGCTCGACGGCGGCTGGTGGGCCCTTGGGCTGCGCCACGCCGACGGTTGCGTCGTGCGTGGCATCCCCACCTCGACGGCGCGGACCGGGGCGCTCCAGCACGCCCGGCTGCGCGCGGCGAACCTCACCGTGGCCGAGCTGCCGGCGCTTCGTGACGTCGACACCGCCGCCGACGTGGAGCCGGTTGCCAGCCTGGCACCCGCCGGGCGGTTCGCCGCCGCGGCACGGGCACGGGCACGTGTGGGGGTGTCCCGGTGAGTGCCCGGTCGGTCGGCCTGCGCCCGGCCACCGTCTACGAGAGAGCATTGCGTTCGTCGGAGCCCACCCTGTGGGCGACGGGCCGCCGTGGGCGCAGGCGGTTGCCGGTCGCCGCGTGGCTGGGCGCTCCCGCCCCGGCGGACGAGCTGATCCTGGTCCGGTGCACCGGGCCGACGCTGGACGTCGGCTGTGGGCCGGGGCGCCTGACCGCCGGCCTGGCCGCACGCGGGGTTCCCGCGCTCGGCATCGACGTGGCGCCGTTCGCCGTCGCGTTGGCACGGCGGACCGGTGCCTCGGCGTTGTGCCGGGACGTCTTCGGCCCACTGCCGGGGGAGGGGCGCTGGCGTGAGGTGCTGCTGATCGACGGCAACATCGGGATCGGCGGGCAGCCGCGACGCCTGCTGGCGCGCGTCGCGCGGTTGTTGGCACCGGGGGGCTCGGTTCTGGTCGAGCTCGACCCGCCGGGCACCCCGAGCGGGGCGTACTGGACGCGGTTGGAAGCCGGCGGCCTGGTCAGCGCGCCGTTTCGCTGGGCGGGCGTCAGCGTCAACGGGATGGGGCCGCTCGCCGCAACCGCGAACCTGCGCGTCGGCGAGACGTGGCAGTGCTCCGGTCGGCATTTCGGCCGGCTGGTGTCCACCGCCGGCAGGTGGACATGAGCGCGGATCTGACCACGGATCTGACCACGGATCTGAGCGCGGATCTGACCACGAACGCCACGGCCCGGCCACACCTGCAACCCGGCGTGGGCCGACCACGTTCCCGGTGGGCGATGGTCACGGCATCGGCGGCGCTGGCCGGCGTGCTCGGCCTGGAATACGCGGTCATCGCCCAGCCGGGCCCGCTGCCGGGCCGGGCACCCGTGCTGTACCTGACCCTCGGCTGGTGGGCGGCGGCCGCGCTCGGGGTGGTGCTGCTGGTCCGCGTGGCGCCCCGGCGGGTGGCCGCGGGCCTGCTGCTGGCCGGCGCCGTCGCGGTGCACGTCCTTGCGATCACATCCGGGCCGCGGATGAGTGACGACCTCTACCGCTACGTCTGGGACGGCCGGGTGCAGGCGTCCGGGATCGACCCGTACCGGTACGCGACGGACTCGCCGGAACTGGCCCACCTGCACGATGCCTGGCTGTGGCCCGACGATGGCGGCTGCGCCGCGATCGGGCGGGGTCCGGGATGCACGCGGCTCAACTACCCGCGGGCACACACGATCTACCCGCCGGTCGCCCAGGCGTACTTCACCGTCGTGCACTACCTGCCCGGTCCGCCGCGCGAGCACAAGGTCCAGTTCTATGCGGCGCTGGCGTCACTGGCGCTGACCGTGCTGCTGATGCGGACGCTGGCGGCATCGGGCCGCGATCCCCGGCTTGCCGCGGCCTATGCCTGGACGCCGCTGGCCGGTCTGGACATCGGCATCGACGCGCATGTCGACGTGGTGGCGGCGCTGGCCGCTGTGGGTGGACTGGCGCTGCTGTCACCGCGCATCGGTGATCTGCGTACCCGTGATATGCGTACCCGTGATCTGCGTATCGGTGACCCGGGCGGCTCACCGTGGCGGCCCTCGGCGCGACGCGCCGCCGCGGCCGGCGCCCTGCTGGGGGTCGCCGTGGCGGTGAAGCTGTACCCGGCGCTGCTGCTGCCGGCCGCGGCGCGGCGCCACCGTCTGGTGGTGCTCACCTCGGCGGTCGGTGTGGTCGTCCTGTCCTACCTGCCCCACGTCGCCGTGGTGGGCACCGACGTCCTCGGCTTCTTACCGCAGTACCTGTCGGTCGAGGGTTACCAGGACGGCGGCCGGTTCCTCCTGCTGGGTCTGATCGGTCTGACCGGCGCATCGGCCAAGGCCGTCGCGGGGGTCGTGCTGGCCGCGGTCATGATCGCGATATGGCGGTCCGGTCCGGACCGGGTCGGCGTCGAACGTGGCGCACTGTGGCTGTTCGGGACGGCCTTCCTGGTTGCAACCCCGGTACAGCCCTGGTACGGCCTGCTGCTCGTGGTGCTCGCCGTGCTGGCGGGCCGGCTGGAGTGGCTGGCCGTCGCCGCCGCGCCCTACATCCTCTACATGGCGCTGTTCACCGACCTCGCGGTCACCGACAACATCGCCCGGCCTGGTGGCTACCTGCTCGGTGCGGCCGTGGTCGGCGTTGTCGGTGCCGGTCGGTCGGTGGTCAGTGCCCGTGCGAGGTCGAGCCGCCCGGGTAGTTGCCGCCGCCGTGGTCGGTGTCGATCGTTTCGTAGTCCTTGGCCCCGTTGACGCGTGGCAGGGCGTCGACGAAGACGACCGTCCGAGGCTTCTTGAACGACGCGATCTGCGCCCGGCAGTGTTCGATCAGCTCGGTGTCGGTCGCGTTCGCGTCGTCGCGCAGGGCGACCACCGCCTTGACGGACTGTACCCAGCGTTCATCCGGGACGCCGATGACGGCGGCCTCCCGGACTGCCGGGTGACGTTCGAGGCAGGCTTCGACCTCAGCCGGGTAGATGTTCTCCGCCGCTGATTTGATCATTCGTGTCGCGGTGCCGACGAAGGAGATGCGGCCGTCGGGCAGCCGCCGTCCCAGGTCGGTGGTGTGCCAGCCACCGGTTCGGGTCCGGTGCGCGTTGTCCTGCGGTCTGTCCCAGTAGCCCGCGTGGACCAGCGCGCCACGGACGACGATCTCTCCGACCTCACCGTCGGGGACCTCGGCGCCTTCCGGACCGACGATCGTGATCCGGGCGAACGGGACCGGACGCCCGACGGTCGGGCTCCACTCCTCGTGCCCGAGTGCGGCGTAGAGGCAGAAGCCGGTCACCTCGGTCTGACCGAATCCACCCATGTGGCGGCCCCAGGGACTGCCGTCGGGGGTGACCATGTCCGCCCAGCCCGCAATCATCGTCAGCGGGCTGCGCAGGGAACGCAGGTCGAAACGTCGGTCACGGTTGGTCTCGACGAGCTGGACGACCTGCGGCGGCATCAGGAACGCCGAGGTGCACTGCTCGTCTTCGATGAGTCGGCACAGCTCCTCGGGGTCGCTGCGGCGGACGAAGACGTTGGTGCCGCCCCAGACGAAGGTCGTCGCGGTGTGCTGGAAGGTGCCGATGTGGAACAGCGGACCGGAGTTGAGGAAGATCTGGTCGCCATCCGCGTAGAAGAGGGTGCCGATGACGCTGGCCTGCGCGACCAGGTTCGCCGAGGTGAGCATCGACCCGGCGGGCCGACCCCCGTGCGCGGCCGTGTAGATGACAAGCACGGGGGCGTGCGGATCGGGATCCGCGGGCGGCAGCGTAGCGTCGCCCGCGGCCAGGAAGCCCTCGTACGTGTCGGGTCCGTCGCTGTCGGGCTCATCGCTGTCGGGCCCGCTCGTGGACCCGTTGGTGTCGTGGCGCAGCCAGCGCGCGGTATGTGTGGCCCGCTTGCGCGCCTCCCCGACGGTCGGTCCGATTTCGGCGTCCTGCCAGACGATGACGGTGGGCCGCAGGTCGTCGATGACGAACGCCATTTCCTCAGCGGAATGCCGCCAGTTCACCGGGCAGACCATGGCGCCGAGCCGTGCGCCCGCCAGGACCAGCTCGAGCGCCCGGTGGCAGGTCTGCCCGAGCCACAGCACCCGCGAGCCACGTGTGACACCTGCGCTGTGGAGTGCGCCGGCGAGCCGGGCGACTCGATCGTCGAGGTCGGCGTAGGTCACCCGGTGTTCCCCACACACGGTGGCGGTGCGGCCCGGACGCGAGCGGCCGTGTTCGGCGAGGAGTTCGGCGAGCGTCGGCCAGGTGCCGACCGGTACCGCGGACATCAGGTGTCCACCCGGTGTGGTCCCAGCGAGCTGGCCCGGGTCCGGCCGCTGATCGTTTCGTTCACGACGGTGCTCTTCATGCTCTCCATCCTCGCGGGCGATATGGTAGATCTAGTCCAATCATAGAGCTAATATTTCTGTTTCAGCCGATCGCCTCCGGCTCGGCGAAGCCCGCATCGGTCGGCCGGGTCGGGCTGTGTCGTAATAATCATGTTTCTCATTAAACGTCTTATGCTATATTCACCTCGGCTTGTACAATGGGGAGGCGCGGCGGTGTCGGATGCCCGGTCGTATGATCGCTACTACCAGCCCACGGTGGAGACGATGCCGCGGGCGGAGCTCGAAGCGTTACAGGAGCAGCGGGTCGTCGAGCTGGTGGAGTACGCGTACGAGCGGTCGCCGTTCTACCGTGAGCGCTGGGATGCGGCCGGTGTCCACCCGCGCCAGGTCCGCTCGTTGGACGACTTCCGCGAGCGCATCCCGTTTATCGACAAACAGGACGTCCAGGGCTTCCGTGAGCGCAGCGGCGACCCGTTCGCCGGGCTGCTCTGTGTCGACCGCAAGGAACTCACCTCGCTGACGTCGACGTCAGGGACGACCTCCGAGCCCGAGTTCTTCCCGGAGCGGTGGGACAGCGCCCATCCCCTTGTCACGGGCACCGCGCGCGATCTGTGGGAGCTGGGCGTACGGCCGGGGGACACGGTCGTGGTGCCGCCCGGTACCTTCCGGGGCTTCTGGGACTCGCTGTTTCAGCTGCTCGGCCTCGTGCCGCTCTACATCGACACGTGGATCGGCCAGTGGGGGGACGTCCTGGACGCCATCGAGCAGTACCGGCCGGCATACGTCCAGCTGCTCTACCCGATGGTCGTCGAGATCGAGCGGCTTGCCGACGTCCGGGACGTGCGGGAGGCACTGGCGCCGCTGAAGGCGGCCAGTTTCGCCGGGATGCCGCTGGGCCGCACGCTGACGGCAAAGGTCCGCGACGAGTGGGGCGTGAACCTCTTCCTCTACACCAGCGCCGGGGACACCGGCACGGCGTGGGAGTGCTCCGAGCACGATGGTTACCACCTGTGGGAGGACATGGTGCTCGCCGAGCATCTTGACCCGTCCGGGGCCGCCGCCGTCGCCGACGGCGCCCTCGGGGAGCTGGTCGCGACCGACCTTGACAACATCACCGCACCGTTCATCCGCTTCCGGTCGGGTGATCTGGTGCGGCTGACCCGTACCGCCTGTGGCTGCGGACGCACCCATGCGCGGCAGTGGCCGGTCGGTCGCAAGGGCGACGAGACGGTTGTGGGCGCTACCCTGGTCGGCGTCCAGGACGTCTGGGACGCCCTGGAGACCCTGCCGGAGACGGCGGACGGGATCTTCCAGATCATCCGGCCGACCCGGGTCGTCGACTCGCTGCGGCTGCGGGTCGGCTATACGCCCGAGCTCACCGGTGATCTCGCCGATCTGCTGGTGCGGGCACGCGATGTGGTGGCTACCAAGGTGGGTGTCACTCCGGAGGTGGAACTGGTGCCCGCGGGCGAGATCCTCAGCCGGTCCGCCAGCGTCGCGAAGTTCCCCCGGTTGGTGAAGGCGTGAGCCGCGCGTCGATCGTGGAACGGGCACGAGAGCTTCCGCGCGCTGAGATCGCCGGCATCGGCCGCTTCACCGTGGCCGGGCGGCACCACGACTTCACGATCACCTGGGATGATCGTAAGCGGGCCGGGGCATGGCACCGCGCTGCACTCACCGCCTGGGGCTTCGCGCCCGGTGACAGCGTCCTGATCACGTCGGTATCCTGCGAGGGGATCTGGACCGCCGGCTTTGCACAGGCACTACGTGATCTTGGGGTTGTCTTCGCGCTCGCCGAGTCCTACAGCTGGGACGCTCGCCGGGTGGCGACCTTCGCCCGGCGGGTGCCGCTGGCGGCGGTGTTCGGGCTCGGCCGCGAAACCGCCGAAGCGCTCGCGGCCACGGCCAGTCTCGACGTGCTGGCATCGGTGCCGCACCTGTTCGCCCGTCCGGATGCCGTCCCGATCCTGCGTGGCGCCGACCTGGACCCGGTGCTGTTCACGCCGATCGGGCCGACGGTGGCGGTCGAATGCCCGGAGCGTGCCGGCGGGCATGTCGACGCGGAGCGCTGGTCGCTGCGTGCCGTCGACGGCCAGCTTCGGTTGTCCTTCGCCGACGGGCGCCCGGGCGGTTTGTCCGACGTTCCCCTCGGGGTGGGCGGCACGATACGGACCGGCCGATGCGCGTGCGGTAGCGACGATCCGCGGGTGCTGCTGGCCTGACCCGCTGTGCGGTTCCCGGCCGGCGTTGGCACGGTTCCCGGCCGGCCGGGAGCGATCAGTGATCGCTGGACGAGGCTGCTTCCCAGGCCGGGTGCTCCCGGCGGGCCCAGTACCGGGGTACCAGACCGGTGCGCATGCCCAGGCGGGCAACCGGGTCCCGGCTGGCGAACCAGAGGTGGCCGGCGATGACGGCGACCACGGCATAGGCCAGCCAGTCGTGGACGAAGGTGGCGCCGGTGCGCCAGCGCACCGGCCAGGCGTTGGCGTAGCGCATGAGCAACCCGGTGCCGAGCATGACCAGGATCGAACCGGCGACGAACGCGGCGTTGAGCTTCTGACCGGGGTTGAACTTGCCGATCGGGATCCGGCCGGCGCGACGCTCCCGGCTGCGCAGCCAGGCCCAGTCCGTGGCGGTGAAGCGGTTGAGCAGGCCCAGGTCATGGCGGTAGGCGGCGGACACGACGCCGGCCAGCATCGGCACCGGCAGCGCGATCCCGGCATAGACGTGCACCGCCGCCACCAGGTGGCGCCGGCCCACCAGAACCGACAGCGGCCCGAAGTAGAGCATGGCCGCGGTGGCGATGCACAGGCCCATCAGGGCCGCGGTGCTCCGGTGCACCCAGCGTTGCGTTCGGGTGAAGCGGCGCAGGAGCTCAACTGGTTGCGTCATCGTCGCGTCCGTTGGAGTGCCCGACCCAGGCGTCGACGTCGTAGCCATCCTGTTCCCAGTAGCCGGGTTGGACACGATCGGTGACCTCGATTTCACTGAGCCATTTCAGTGATTTGTATCCGTACATCGGTGCCACATACAGCCGGACCGGACCACCGTGTTCATGCGTGACCGGAGCTCCGAGCATAGTCAGGGCGACCAGGACGTCGGGCCGTCGCGCCTGGTCGAGGGTGAGGCTTTCAGTGTAGACGCCGTCAAACGACCGGATTGTCACCACCTGTGCGCCCGGCTGGATCTGCACCGCGTCGAGGAGGTCCGCAAGCCGGACGCCGGACCAGGGTACGGCCGCCACCCGCCAACCGGTGACGCACTGGAAGTCCCGGGTGAGCGCGGTCTGCGTCATCGCGTGGAGCTGGTCGAGGGTGAATGTCGCGGGTCGGCCCACCATGCCGGTGACACGCAGGCGGTAGTCCGCCGCGGTACGGGTCGGCACGCTGGCGGTCACCGAGTAGAAACGGAAGCCGCCCGCATCCGGGAGCAGGCTCGTCAGCCCGGTCGGATCACCGTTCTGTATCGGCGCGAGGATGTCCTCAAGCCGACCCTGGATCCCGGCACCGGTCGCCACACCGACCGTGCCAGCGGCAAGCATGCCGATGATGACGCGTCGACCGACCGGGGCACCTGCCGCACTCATGAGGATCAGCCAACACGCTCACGGTGGCAATGCGCAACCCTTCCACCGGACACCCACTATTAGGTATAATAATTTGATTAAAAATATTACGTCTCTTATCATACGTCGAGCGAAGCGAGGAAGAACCGTGGACGGCAGGGTCGCGATCGTCACAGGTGGCACGCGTGGCATCGGTGCCGCGATCACGGAGGTGCTCGCCACCGAGGGGGCCCACGTGGCGGCCGTCTACGCCGGTAACCATGCGCGTGCGGATGCGCTGCGCGGGCGCCTGGCTGACCGGGGTGGTTCGGTCAGCGTGCACGCCGGGGACGTCGGCGACCCGGACTTCTGCCGGAAGCTGGTCGACGAGGTGCTCGCCGAACACGGCCGCGTCGACCACCTCGTGAACAATGCGGGGCTTCTGGTCGAGAACAGCGCCTTTCGGATGACCGACGAGGACTGGGACCGCGCCCTGCGCGTGAACCTGTCCGGCCCGTGGTATCTCGCCCGCGCTGCACTCGCCCCGATGGTCGAACGCCGCTTCGGGCGCATCGTGAACGTGGGGTCGGTGACCGCGGCCATGGGTAGCCCGGTCGAGGTCGGTTACGGGGCCGCCAAGGCGGGTCTACTGGGGATGACGCGTTCGCTCGCCCGGGCGGTGGCCCGCAAGGGGGTCACCGTCAACCTCGTTGTTCCCGGCGTCTTCGAGACGGACATGACCAACGCGATGGCTCCGGCCGCGCAGGACGCGATCCGCGCGATGATCCCGTTGGGACGGCGCGGTGATCCCTTCGAGCTCGCGCACGCCGTGCGCTTTCTCCTGGACGACAACGCCGGTTACGTCACCGGGTCGGTGGTCACCGTCGACGGCGGCCTGAGCATGGGAGCTTAGGCCGCCATCGGCTCGGGTCAGCTGCCGCAGTAGGGGGTTGGTTGTTGCACCTCAAAGGCGGTACCGGTGGGGTTGATCCGTAGGAAGGTGAAGCACCGGGCGACGTCGTGGTATTGCGCAAGATCTACCGGTGGCGCCACCAGGCCGTCGGCGGTGTAGTCGTGGACATTGTGCAGCTTGGTGATGAACGATTGGCGGGTGGGGCAGGGGCCGGCGGCGTGGAGTCCGCGTAGGAACATGTCGGCGGAGATCCAGCCCGTGAGGGCGACCTGCCGGGTGGGTGGTTGGGTTTGAGGGGCGTAGGCGGCCATCGCGTCGATGAACGTCTGGTGGGCGGGTAGGTGCTGTTCGAAGGGGGCCACGTTCACGAACAGGTAGGTCCCGGCGAGTTTGGGGCCGTACGCGTTGAGTATGTTCTGGTCGTATCCGCTGGGCGACATGGTGACCTTCAGGGGAACCTGTGCCCGATTGGCGGCGGCGGCGATGCTGGCGAAGGCGTCGACCGTGAGGCCGCCGGTGAGGACGTCGGCACCAGAGTTTTTGATCTTCATGGCGATGCTGGCAGGGTCCGTGCCGGTCGCGGAGACCTGGTCGGTGTAGACGACGTCGATCCCGGCCGCCTGCAGGCTTTCTGTCATCTTCTGCGCGAAGATGGCCGACGACTCACTGAAGGCGATGCGGAGCACGGCCGCTTTCCGGCCACCCCGGTTTCGCGCGAAGCTTCCCCATGTCGACAATGCCGGGCCGGCGGTGAGGTATTTCGACCAGGTGAACATGTTGTCGTTCTCGCTCCAGACGGCTTCCGCGCCGCTGCCGACCACCGGTATTCCGTTGTTGTGCAGGTAGGCGGCTGACCTGCTGGAGACGTTGCTGGACTCGATGACGGCGAAGGCCTGAGAGCTTTCGACGAGCGTTGTGGCGGCGGCGAGATTTGTGGCCGGGTCGGAAGCGTCGTCCTCCCAGTCGTAGATGATTTTACGTCCGTCCACTCCGCCCTGGCTGTTCGCCAGCCCGATACGTGCATCGACACCGGAGCGGAAGTCTACGAACTGCGGTGCGGCCGGGCCTGAATTGGGGAAGAGTAGCCCGAGTTTGATTGTTGTCGGGCTGACTCCGGGTGTCTGGCAACCTGTTTTCGCTAAATTTTTCTGTGTGTCGGCGCTACCGCAGCCGGTGACGAGAACAACAGCAACGACGGCCATCGCATGCCACCGATGAAAGGCAAAACGAAATTGCAAGACGGCCCTCCACTAGCTTGCTAAACTTCATTATGTTAGGCGTGTGCCGCGGTGTTTCTCAGGCGGCTTGCCAAGTGGTGTTCCGTAGCGGTCGTCCTCCCGTGTCAACACGGCCGTTGACCCAGACCTCGGGAGGTCCCGGCCGCGGCGAGGAGGGCCGAAGCGCCGGGCCGGCGCAGCGGACGACCATCGCGTACCGTCCGGCTCGACATCGTAGAGTCAGCGGCTCAATGAGGTCAATCAGGATGCCGGTCCGATGGCGTCGACCGTGGAGCTCGCGGCGAGACGACAGACGATGCCTGGACGGCAGTTCAGCCGAATCGTCGATACCGGCGGTCCGGCTGCGGAGAGTGCAACGATCAGGGTCTCGCGGGTAGTGCCCGACCGGCCGGTTCATGCGGGAACTCGTTGGGCAGGACCGGGATGTGGGCCAGTCCGATGATGTGCATGCCGTCACCTCTGGCGACCGGATCGGTGATTTCTCCGATCCAGCTGGGCGGAGCAGGGACGATGACTGGCCGCTGCTGGACTGGGCGTTCGAGCAGTCCCCGCTCTATCTGGCGCTCTACGACGTAGACCTGCGGATCCGCCGGATGAACGCCGCAACGCGCCGACAGCTCGGCCTGCACCAAGCGGACGAGCGCGGGCGATACCTGGACGAGTTGCTGCCGGCCATGCCCGGTCTGGACATGGTTTCCGAGCAGCTTCGCCAGGTGGTCGAGCAGCTTCGCCAGGTGGTACAGACGGGTCAACCGGTGCACGTCACGGTTGTCGGTCCCGTTCTCATCGACTCCGACAGCCGGGCGTTGGCCATCAGTATGTCGCCGGTCAAGGATCGGGGCGGGCGGATCCGAGGCGTGTACAGCGCGGCATTCGATGTCAGCGAGCAGCATGTGGCCCAACAGCGGCTGGCCTTGTTGAACGAGGCGAGTACCCGTATCGGCAGCACGCTGGACGTGGCCCGCACCGCGCAGGAACTGGCGGAGGTGGCCGTTCCCGGCCTCGCCGACTGGGTCAGCGTCGACCTGCTCGAGTCGGTGTACCAGGGGCACGAACCGGTTGCCGGTCCGCTCCTCGGCCCGGTCAGGCTGCGTCGTGCCGCGCACCTGTCAGTCATTGATGGCTGTCCCGACATCGTGGTCGAGCCGGGGCAGGTGGAGATCTATCCGGACTACTCGCCTCCTGCCCGCACCCTGGCGGCCGGCCGGTCCGCGCTTTACCACATCTCCGACCCCGAGCTGGCTGCCTGGATCGCCGCGGATGCCAACCGGACCGCCGCGGTCCGCCGGTGCGGGTTCCATTCGATGATGTACGTGCCGTTGCGTGCCCGTGGTACCACTGTGGGCGTGGTCACCGTTGCTCGTCACCGGCGGGCGCAACCGTTCGAGCAGGATGATCTCATCCTTGCCGATGAACTTGCCACCAGGGCGGCAGTGGCCATCGACAATGCCCGTCGCTATACCCGTGAACGTGCGACCGCGCTCACGCTGCAGCGCAGCCTCCTTCCGCAGCGACTGCCCGCGCAGACGGCGGTGGATGTCGCATCCCGGTACCTGCCGGCCGGTACCGACATGGGGGTAGGGGGAGGCTGGTATGACGTGATCCCGCTGTCCGGAACCCGCGTTGCGCTGGTCATAGGGGACGTTGTGGGTCACGGAGTCCACGCCGCCGCGACCATGGGTCGGCTCCGCACCGCGGTGCGGACCCTCGCCGATGTCGATCTTGCCCCCGAGGAGCTGCTCACCCGCCTCGACGACGTGGTCACCCGGCTGGCCGCCGAGGAAGGCCCGGTGCCCGCCGACGGCGACGCTGGCGCCATCGCCGCTACCTGTTTGTATGCAGTATACGACCCGGTGTCACATCGCTGTTCGCTTGCCAGGGCCGGTCACACCCTGCCCGCCCTTGTGACCCCGGACGGTACTGTCGACTTCCTCGACCTGCCGGCCGGCCCCCCGCTGGGCGTGGGCGGTCTGCCCTTCGAGGCCGCCGAGTTCGATCTGCCCGAAGGAAGCGTGCTCGTCCTCTATACCGACGGACTTCTTGAAACCCGTGACCGCGACACGGACGCGGGCCTGAGCACGTTGCGACACGCTCTGGCCCATCCAGCACTGTCACTGGAAACCCTCTGTGACACGCTGCTTGCAGCCATGCTCCCGGACTGTCCCAGCGATGACGTCGCCCTGTTGGTCGCCCGGACGCACGTCCTCGATGCCAGCCAGATTGCGATGTGGGATCTGCCGGCGGATCCGGCTGTCGTCGCAGGTGCCCGCGACCAGGCATCCCGCCAACTCGCCATCTGGGGGTTGGAGGAAGCCACCTTTATCACCGAGCTCGTCGTCAGCGAACTGGTCACCAACGCCATCCGCCACGCCCAGGCTCCGCTCCAACTGCGGCTGATCTTCGACGGCAGTCTCATCTGTGAGGTCTCCGACGCCAGCAGCACGGCTCCACACCTGCGCCGGGCGCGCGTGCTCGACGAGGGCGGACGCGGCCTGCTCCTCGTTGCCCAGCTCACCCGGCGTTGGGGCACCCGCCATACCCGTAGCGGTAAGACGATCTGGGCTGAGCAGCCCCTTGCCGTAGGGCCTGCCCCGATGGGGCCCGCCTTCACCGGCTGAGGTCATGGGGCGGTATGCCCTGGTGCCTGGCCGGTGGCAGCGCCACCCCCACCAGGCGGTGCATCGAGCGGCAGTGGTTAAGTAGCACCGCAGCTGGGTGGGGCGATAAGAACCGAATGGGGTACGCGTCGAGCGCGCGTGGGTGACGGAGGTTGGATGAGCCGGGCCGGAACGTTCCAGTTTCGGATGGTGGCGGTCGGCGCTGCGGTGTGTTTCACGTTCCTGACCGCAGCGTGCAGCGGGTCGACGTCAACCGCCGTGCGGAACGCATCGGTGACAACGGCGCCCCCGGCGCCCCCGGCCACGAACCTGCCCACCGACCTGAATCTGACGTCGTCACCGACACCGACGGTGTTTCCGACGGACAGTGCGACGGCGACGGCCAGTGCTGACCCGCTCAGCAAATCGATCATCCCGGCGAACTTTCCGTTCCCGGACGGATCGACCCACACGCTCTCCAACAGCAAGCCCACCAACGCATCGATCAGCCTGAAGGGAGTGACCCCGGCCGCGGCGGCGGACTTCTACCGAAAGGCCCTGCCCGGCATCGGTTACAAACTCTTCCAGCAGTCCGCGTCTGGCGGACGAATCAAGGTTACTTTTTCCGGGCACAGCCAGAGCGTCGAGATCCTCGCGGGCGGCACCGCCACCCCCGATCTCATTGTGATCGTTTTTACCCAATGTAGCACCGCCGTGCAGGGGGCGGGAATTCCGACGCGTCGAAGTGACCGGGTCGCATGCGTGTGAGAATGCCCGGTTTCAAACGGTCATTGCGCGACCGGCCCGAGCGCCGGCAACGTCGACCACGCGGCTGACACGATTTACCGGTACCGCTGCGTACCGGCTGCATACCGGCTGCGTACCGGCTGCGTACCGGCATCGCCGTAGCGGTCGGTGTAGTCCTGACGAGTGGAAGGTTGCCATCTTCCACTCGTGCCGGCGCGCTGGTGTGCTGGGCCGCGCGGCCAGTCGGGCAGCCGGTCGAGGGCAGCCGGCCGGGCGGTCAGCCGAGCAGCACGACCACGCCGATGAGCAGGACCATCTTGGCGATGATCGCGATCTCGGCGGCGCGGCCGGACACCTGATGAATTCCGGCGGCGTCCAGCAGATGGGGAACCGCCATCCGCACCCGCGGCCAGAGCGTCAGCACTATACCGGTGCCGGCCGCGGCGACCAGGGTCCGAGCGGTCGCGGACCCAGGGGCGAGCACGCCGGTGATCGCGGTCGCCGCGACGACCGCGACGGCTTTGATTCCGGCGAAGCCGGTGATTACCGTCCCGATCCGCAACAGAACCACAGCAACGACTCCAGCCACAAAGATTGACACAAGAGCCGTGGCCGCGGTGTCGGGGTCAACCCGTACCTCGGCGAGCCGGACCATGTGTACTCCCGGTGCAGCCTGGTCGAGTCGTGCGAACCACAGCGAAACTGCCGTGAGCAGGGCGACGACCGCCTCCACCAACCGCAACACCACCAGGGCCGATGCGAGCATGACCAACCTACGTCCCCGGCGGTGGCCGAATCGGAAATTCGACACGGTCGGTTGATGTGCGCCCGACGGTGCCGGTGCGGATGGATTCTCGAGCGTCATCACGTGCGCTCCTTCCCGATGGCCTTCGCTGTCATCGGCAGGATGCTCCGCGATCATGTGGACCAGGTGAGAGCAGGATCGGAAACAGTCAGACCGACAGCGGCTGCTCGCGGGCGCAGGATCCACCACGGTGGCCGGTTGGTCACGTGTCGGGGCGGGGTTCCCGCGCGACTTATGGACCGTCGCGGCCGGCTGAGATGCCGTTTCATAACGGAACGTGATATCGAAGGTGTGCCCGCCGGGTGGAGCCGTGCGACACGGACCTCACGGCGCGGATGCTCGAGCATCGGATCTTCCGATCGGTGGCAGCGTGTTACAAGGCAGACCGGGCAGTCGCAGCTGTGGCAGGTACCTACCGGAGGTGGAAAACCCGATATGGCAGAGCGGAAAACGCAACGGAATGTCGAAGACTGGGCACACGACCTTCCCGCCGGCTTCATCGAGTGCCGCACCATGGGCCACCGGTGGGAACCGCACACCGCAGCGTGGGACAAAGAAGCCAGGGCATACCATGTTACGCATGAGTGTGACCGTTGTGGGACCCAACGCAAGGCCTGGTGGAGTAGAACGGGAGAAATCTCCTCGGCCTCTTACAGCTATCCCGACGGCTATCTCACGAAAGACGTCGGTTACATCGGCGCCGCCGGGCGGGGTGTACTGCGCACGGAATACCTGACCCGCGTCTTCAGCGGCAGCGTCGACAGCGCCAACGGCAAGAAGTCGCCATCGTGACCCCGTCATGCCAGCCGGCGTCGTCAGCGGACTCGGCACTGGGCTCGGCACTGGGCGTGGCATCCTCGCTGCCGGTACTCGTGCTGATGGCACGGCGTGCCGTGTTACCGGGAGCGGCGGGTCAGTCGCTGATCCGCCGCATCACAGTGCCGAGCTGACCGACCACCTCGTCGAACGAGGCGTCCGCGTGGAAGCAGGCGACGAGCGACCCACGATCGTCACGGTGGGAGACCGGCGGTGGGACGAACGCCCGCTGCACGAATCCGAAAGCATGGCGCGCCCGCTCGTAGACATCGTCGGTTCCACCGCTTTTGAGCCAGCTGCGCAGGACGTAGTTGTGCGCCGCGACAACCGCGGCAGCGGCTACGACACTGCGCAGTCCGCTGTCGGCCAGTCCGCTGTCGGCCAGTCCGCTGTCGGCCAGTCCGCTGTCCGGATGGCGACCCTCGGGCGGGCGGTGTGGGGCCTCGCTGATGAAGCGGTTCTGGAGGTAACGCGCCACCACACGCTCGTAACGGTCGGTACTCGCGATTTCGCGATCCCGTAGTGACGGCACCCGCCTGGTCAACTGGAACCGCTTCAGCGAGATGTCAGCGTCCTCGACGTAACGATCCAGCACCAGCTGGGCGCCGGCGCAGGCGATGGCCAGCGGAGGTTCGGTGGGGCTGGCGTCGGTGAACAGCCGGGCCATGTCGTCGAGCCACTCGTCGTGGTCGGGAAAAATCGCCTCCTCCTTCGCGGAGAAGTACCGGAAGAAGGTTCGCCGGCCGACTCCGGCCGCTTCGGCGATCTGGTCGACGGTAGTCGCCTCGTATCCGTTGGTGAGGAACAGCTCCATCGCGGAGCCGACCAGGGCGCGCCGCACCTGCCGTCGCCCGGCCGCGGTCCGGCCGCTGCGCCGCCTGGGTGCCCGATCCGCCGCATCCGCCATGTCACCGGACCTTACCGAACCGTTCTTCCGGGTCCCTGCTTCCTAACGGCACCAGGTGCCGCTACAGTTCAGCTGCAAGGTCCGACCACTCCGCCTCATGCACCACCGGGAACCCGCGCGGGGTGCCATGGAGACCGTGGACGCAGTCGGTTGCCGTGCGCAGACCAGACCGGGGCTGCAAGGGTGGCTCAGACTTCAGGGGTGGCTCAGTGACTGACGTACCAGCGGCGGACGTACCAGCGCAGGTGGCAGCCGACGTGACAAGGGTGGGCGTGGTAGGCGGTGGCCTGATGGGCTCGGGAATCGCCGAGGTGTGTGTCCGCGCGGGTCTCGATGTGACGGTCGTCGAAGCGGACACCGGCCGCGTTGCGGCGAGCCGTGGCCGGGTCGTCAGCTCGCTGGACCGTGCGACGTCACGGAACAAGCTGTCGGCCGACGATCGTGACCGGGCGTTGGAGCGTCTGAGCTTCACCACGGACCTCAACCAGTTGGCCGACCGTCAGCTGGTGGTCGAGGCGGTCGCGGAGGACGAACGGTTGAAGGTCGAGGTTTTCCAGGATCTCGACAAGGTGGTCGAGGATCGTGGCGCGATTCTCGCGTCCAACACGTCGTCCATTCCCATCATGAAACTCGGGATGGCGACCAGCAGGCCGCGTCACGTGATCGGGATCCATTTTTTCAACCCGGTGCCCGTCTTGGCGCTGGTTGAGCTCGTGCCATCGTTGCTGACCGATGAGCAGACCCTGGTCAGGGCGGAGGCCTTCGTCGGTGACGTGCTGGGAAAGAAGGCAATCCGATCCCAGGACCGTGCGGGTTTCGTGGTGAACGCGCTGCTCGTACCATATCTGCTGTCTGCCGTCAGAATGCTTGAGTCGGGTTTCGCCTCGGCGGCCGACATCGACAGTGGGATGGTGCTCGGATGCGCACACCCCATGGGCCCGCTGGCGCTGGCCGACCTGATCGGTCTCGACACGATACACGCGATCGCGGAATCGCTGTATGCCGAGTTCAAGGAGCCGCTGTACTCGGCACCCCCGTTGCTCATGCGAATGGTTGACGCCGGTCTGCTCGGAAAGAAGAACGGCCGCGGTTTCTACGAGTACGGTCCGGCCGGCGCATGAATCCGGCGAACACCGGCACAGGTGTGTATCAGCTCGGCGAGGAGCACCAGGCGTTGCGGGACGCCGTGCGGCAGCTGGCCGAAAAGGAGATCGCCCCGCCCGCCGCCGATGTCGACGAGCAGGCGCGTTTCCCGGTCGAGGCACACGACGCGCTGACCCGGGCGGGTTTCCACGCCGTGCACATCCCGGAGGAATACGGCGGCGAAGGCGCGGATGCGGTCGCCGCCTGCATCGTGATCGAGGAGGTAGCCCGGGTCTGCGCCTCGTCGTCGCTGATTCCGGCGGTGAACAAGCTGGCGACCATGCCGATCCTGCTGTCCGCGTCCGAGGAACTGAAAAAGCAGGTACTGCCCTCGATCGCCGCGGGCGAGGCGATGGCGTCCTATGCGTTGTCCGAGCGGGAGGCGGGTTCGGACACCGCATCCATGCGCACCCGGGCGAGGCTGGATGGTGATCACTGGGTGCTCAACGGAACGAAGTGCTGGATCACCAACGCAGGGGAGTCCGCCTGGTACACCGTGATGGCGGTGAGCGATCCGCACGCGGCGAAGAAGTCCCGTGGCATCTCGGCGTTCGTCGTCCACCGGGACGACCCGGGCTTCTCGGTGGGCGCCACGGAGCGCAAGCTCGGCATCAAGGGCTCACCGACCCGGGAGATCCACCTGGAGGACTGTGCGATCCCGGCCGACCGGATCATCGGAGAGCCCGGTACCGGCCTGAAGACCGCGCTGGCGACGTTGGACCACACGCGGCCCACGATCGGCGCGCAAGCGGTGGGCATCGCCCAGGGCGCGCTGGACATTGCGATCGCCTACGTCAAGGAACGTCGGCAGTTCGGGCGGGTCATCGCGGAGTTCCAGGGCCTCCAGTTCATGATCGCCGATATGGGAATGAAGATCGAGGCCGCTCGGCACCTGGTGTACGTGGCGGCGGCCAAGGCCGAGCGTGGCGAGGCAGATGCCGGGTTCGTGTCGGCGGCGGCGAAGTGCTTCGCCTCGGACACTGCCATGGCGGTCACCACCGATGCGGTTCAGCTGCTCGGCGGCGCGGGCTACACCCGAGACTTCCCCCTTGAGCGAATGATGCGTGACGCCAAGATCACTCAGATCTACGAGGGCACGAACCAGATCCAGCGCGTGGTCATGGCCCGCCAGCTCCTCGGCGGCTAGATTCTCGGGATTTCCCTTGCTAGGCAGTGTGATCCGCTCGTCTGTCATGATCGTAGTTGTTCTTCGTTACTTCTCACTGTTCCTCGTTGCTCTCGGTTGTTTGTGGACGGGGCGTGGACTCGTCCGGCGGATCGTCGTTCAGGCGCAGCGCCGCCTCTATCCGCCGGCGAGCCGCCTCGTCCTGCCCGACGATGCACTTCGCATAGGTGTGCAGCAGTACGGCGACCGAGTGCCCGGCCCACTCGGCGATCTGGGTCGGTGGCACGCCGGCGTTCAGCCACGTACTGACGGCGGCGTGGCGAAGGTCGTACGGACGCCGGGCAAGCGGGGAGGCGATCTCCGCTGGCGTAAGCGCACGCTGGCGGGCCTTTTGCCACACCGCCTGATGCCGGTTGGACGTGACCGGCCCGCCGCGTTCTCCGCGGAACAGCCGCCCGTCCGTCGCTGTGCCGAATTCGTCGAGATGACGGTGGTACAGATCGACAAGCAGTGGATGTAGCGGCACCTCCCGTGTCTCTTTGGCCGCTCTGTGTTTTAGGGGTCCGGCGGTGCGCTCACCGTCGTCTGTCCACGCTCCGGACATCTCCGGGTTGTTCCCTACCAGGATCGCTATACCCCAGCATCCTCGTTTCCGGGGTAGTTCGAGATCCGGCTCACGTAGTTCCTGCATCTCACCAGGACGCATCGCCCCGTAGTACATACCGCCATACCAGGCAACCAGGTCTGGTGCGACCGGGCGCGCCCCAACTTCCAACAGTCGTTGGGCTTGATGGTGGTTTACACACACCCTTCGGTCCACCTGGTCCCTGGTCTTCGGCGCCGTTCGGGACAGCGCCGGTAGCGGGTTCTCTGCCAGGTCGCCGCGTTCGACAGCGAAGGCCAAGCAAGCGCCGAACGCGATCCGTTTCCGCAGGACTGTGTTAGCCGCCGCGGGCTTTCCGTCCAGTTTTTGGCTGATTACGTTCAGACAGGATCTGATCAGCTCCGGGTCGTCTGCGAGATCCGCGATCGGCCGACTATGACCGGCAAGCCAGCCGAGCACGGCCTCCAGCTCGGGAGGCGGAGGGTTCTCGGCCCACGTCCCGTCCGTGGCGAGGCGCCTCCGTGTTCCGGATTGGAACGTCCAGCCGAACAGCGCCTCGCGTACCGATTCGGCGAGCCCGGCTGGTGCCGGCGCAGTCAACAGCGCTGGTGTGACCGTCGCGAGTGCGTCCGCTAGCGACCGCCGTGTTCCCGGCGCCTGCCGTTCATCCCATTTCGTGTCCGCAAAATCCCGGGCGTGTTCCAGCCATGCCCGGGTTGACAGCGGTGCTGGCTCAGGCTCGGTCTGGGCGCGCACATCGGCGACAGGAAGGCCGCTCTGAATATCGAACGCCTCACCCTTCTTCGCTGCTGCGAGCAGTTCGGCACGGCGCGCCTCGGCCAAGCTCTTGGTGGCATAGTTTTTCGCCCACGGTCGCATTCCGACCTTCCAACGTACCTGATAAGTAGTGGGCTTTGTTTTGTTCTTGATCTCTTTGATTGCCCAGACTCGGACCGCGAAAGTCGTCGGCCGGCCCTCCTCAGGTTTACCGGTCGATGACGGGTTCCGGCTGGTCATGCTGCAGGATTCTGGATACGGCCATCGAGCCAGGCATTCAGGTCGTCTCGGGCAACTCGCAAGTGCCCGTTCGGCAGTTTAATGACCTTGGGGGCGACACCCCGACGGCGCCACGAGTCGAACGTGGCCCGCGGCAACGACCCATGTTCGTCGCCGAGTTCTGCTA
>NZ_CAUVXL010000012.1:0-16420 GCF_963555915.1 Protofrankia sp. Cas4 | reverse complement strand
TGGCAGCGAGGTCAAGCAGACGAGAGATGTCGGCGCCTGGCCGGTCGGTGTCCTGCACCGCGGTACGCAGCTGGACCACGGCCTGCCCGGTGAGTGCCGCCACGGCCGCAGCAAGGTCAACAGATCGTGTCGGGAACGCGTCGATGACCGCGGTCAGGTCGTCCACCGTGAAACGACCGACCGTCCTGATGATCGGTTCGCGGGTGAGGAGCGCGGCGAGGAGCCCCGGCAGATGACCCTGATGCGCGGCCGCCCGCGCCAGCACGATCAACCCCTGGTGCAGCTGGGGTACCGGTGCGGGCGCGAGCAGAGCAGCGGCAAGATCTGGCTGTCCGGTGGGAGCGGCCGGGGCCAGGACCTGGCCGATGAGATGCTCAGCAATCCGGTCCGGTTGCAACGCCCCCCAGTAGCGGCCGTCGGGGGCGGGGTAGAGATGGCGCAGCCATTCCGCGAACGCCAACCGCTCGGACGCCGGCTGGCCGTCCAGATCAGGAAGCCGACCGATCGCGGCGACCGCGTCCGCCCGGTCCACCGCCCCACACAGCGCCGCTGCGGCAACAGCCTCCCGCAACAGCACATCCGGGTAGCGCGGGGCCAGGCCACGCACGGTCGCGGTCGCCGTCCAATAGCGCTGTTCATGGTCGAGGAGCACATCGGCGACCGCCCGGCCCGGTCCCGGCGACCCGATGCGGTCCGGCTTGCAGCAGACCGGTCAGCGCCGTCATGTGCAACGTCAACGCCAGGCCGTACCGACCATCAGAAAGATCAGTTGGGGTGGGCAGGGTGGCGGCCAACGCCGGCCAGTCCGCCGTCGTGTCGATCTCCGCCCAGGCGCGGGCCAGGTCGGCGGCGGCCCGGTGGAACGAGCCGGCCCGGCCGTCCGCGTCATCCCTGCCGTCCGCGTCGTCCTGCAACGGTTCCAGCGACTGCGGAACCACGGTGGCGCACAGCGCAGAGAACTCCGACCGCAGCTGCGACCACCAGCCGCCGTCGGTCGCCGCGGACCGGGCCAGCAACAGCAGCCGTACCGGGACGGCGGTCCGCTGCCGCAGCACCCCGAGAAGCACCCGAAGCTGATCGAGCCGGGTGTCGGCGTAATCCACCACCGCGAGCACCGGGGTCGCGGTGTCAACCAGCCGTCCGATCAGGTCGGCGGAGGCGTACGCATCCACCAGCCCGGCGACCCACCCGGCCTCACCACGCTCCGCACACACCTGGGTCGCCAGCCGGGTCTTGCCCTGCCCGCCCGGCCCCACGACTACCCAGACCTTCGACGCGGCCGGGTCGACGCACCAGCCGGCCAAGTCCTGCCGCTCACCGGTCCGGCCATAGAACCCCACGGCCGCCCGGGCCGGATGCAACAGCAGCGCCGGCGACGGCTCCCATTCCTCGATCGCGGGTGTGAACAGCCCGGCCAGCTCCACCGACTCCACCGCCAGCCGAACCGTCGACGCCACCAGCCGGCAGAATCCGGGATCGGCCGCAAGGACATGCACCGGGGTCGCGCGCAGCCGCCGTTCGGCGAACCGGTCCGTCCGTACGATCAGCACACCGATCAGCAGCCCGCCGGCGAACAGCCCCGCCCCCGACATCCCCGACCACGGCGAGGCCTCACCCGGCGGCGGCTCGGCCGGGAACTCACCGACGATCAGGTCGTAGCGGCGGGCACCCTCATCCACCCCCGGGTTCACATGCCCGGTGGCATGCTCACGGACCCGTTCGTCGCCGTCGCGCAGACTCCGCGGAAAGCCCTGCGCCTCCGCCGCCACATCCCCGGCCTGCCCCGTCAACCGCCCCCACCGCACCGCCGGCAGCACGGGCGGCACCCAGCCGCTCTCGCAGATCTTCACCAGGGCCGCGTCCACCGCCGCCGCCGGATCCGACCACACCAGCGTCGCGTCCCACCAGCGATCCGACCCCGACAGTCGCACCGACACCGCACCCAGCAGCCGGCCGTCGGCCTCGGCCACCACATGCGCGGCCGTCAGCACCAGCCGACCGGTGACCAGCAGCCCCGACCCCACCGACACCTCATCCGCCGACAACCGGGCACGCACCGCGACCACCCGACCCGCCGGCACCCCCGCACCCACGACGACCCCCGCGCTCGGCGCCGGTCAGCCGCGTTCCCGATCCCGGATCCGCGCCGGACCGCCCGTCGCCCCATCCACCGGTTTCAACACCAGCTTCAAGCGGTGCGTCGACGCCGCCGACACCCCACCCTTCCCCCCGAGCGTCACCACCCCGAACCGCACACCCGCCTCACCGCCGCCATCCCGGCGGACCTCCAAGGCGAACTCCAACTCCACCGGCTCCACCTCGAACCGGAACCGCGGATGATCCCCCGCAGCGTCCGCCGCCGCCTCCAACTCCCCCCGCAACGCACCCACAGCCTCCGCCAGACCCACCCACGGCTCATCCGGCATCCCCAGCCACCCCCATTTAGTGGAAACGTCGGCACATAGTCGCACACCGCCACAACCCATCCAACGCGCCTGGCTCAACGCCGAACAGCAGAGCCATCGCGGCGCTGCCGACCGGACATATCCGGTCTCGGGTCCGACAGCAACCGCTGACAGCAACACCAGCGGACGTCCGCGGACGCCCGGCGCAGGTCACGGACGTCCACGAACATCAGCAGACCGTCTGCCCTGCTCTTGTAATCGGGAGCACGGTCGCTACCGTGGCCGGTCAATTACCGTGTCCTCGTGGCCGCCGTCTCGGTTCTCATACGGACTGAACATCAAAGATCCGCACGACGTACTGGTCGAGCAGTAGACCGAAATCACGTGGCGACCGAATCCGGGGTCCATTGACGATCACTGCATCCCACTCGCGTGTCACCGCGTCCACGTCTGCCCATCCTCCTCGGAACAGAACAATGAAGAGCCGGGCGCCGCCCGGGCCGGAGATCCCCACCCCGATCGAGTCCGGATCGGTGACCAGGTTCCGGTCCCGCTCCAACTTCTGAGGCCACGGCGCGGCATAGTCCCGCCAGGTCACAGCCTCCACGCTCAGGCCAGCGAGTTCCCAGCCAGGCCGACGCCTAGCGATCTCATCAGCCGCATGATCGAGGTCGACGACATAATCCACGCCACGAACCCTGCACGGGTCCAGATGTCACGGCGAGGCTGCCTGAGCAGGCACGACGGACGACCAGGGACCACTACGGGACCACGCGCCGCGCCTGAAAAGCGGAAGGTCGGCGGTTCGACCCCGCCCCTGCCCACCATCAGTACCAGGCAGAGTAAAGCCCGCCAAAGATCTTGGCGGGCTTTGTGCAGTCGGCGCGGTCCGACGCCGGCCTGAGATGCGTCCGCCTGATCGACGGACACGGACCCGTTCACGGAGTTGACGGCCGCGAAGGTCCGGTTGAGGGCATGCTTCATCCCGGGTCTGACCTCCAAGCAGGTCGGATCAAGGACCCCGGCCGGCGGCGCCGTCAACCCTCACTTTAAGTACTAGTAGTACTACAAATGCTATCTAGTACTTTCCGTGCTGGTCTCTTATGCGGCAACCCCGCATCGGTCCGCCAAGGCACGTAGGTCCTGGTCAGAGCGCCATCCGGGGTCTTGGAGTAGGTCCCGGACCAGGACGCGGACTTTTGGGTGGTCTCGGATCTGCTCGGGCGCGATGCGCTCGGCCTCCAGAAGCGCGGCGATGGCGTCGCCGCGGTCGCGGCGCTGGGCGTGGGCGCGCGCCACGTCCACCAGAAAGCGGCCACGCCGTTCAGCAGACAGCCCGGCAGTGTCCACACGGCCGGCGCGGTCGAGGGCATCGCCAGCGTCGCCCAGCTCCACGGCGACCGCGACCGCGTGCAGTGCGACGTTCGCCGGACCGAACTCCAGATTGAAGTCGTTCCGACCTGCGCCAACGACCGCGGCGAGTTTTTCAGCCTCCCCGATCGCCTGCCAGGCCGCGCGCCGGTCACCAGAGCGGGCGCAGATGATCGACTGAACCAGGCACAGTGCGCCAAGGGCTGACTGCGCCTCGACTCCCAGCCCTGACGAGCCAGAGCGGAGCGCATCGGCAGCGACCGTAGCGGTGTGCCGGGCTTGCTGGAAGCGGCCGGCGCTGAGGAAGGTGTGCGCTAGGCGATGGTGGCCGGCGGCCACCAGGCCCAGGTTCCCGGCGTGTTCGGCAGCGAACAGCGCGCGGTCCGCGGCAAGCCACGCCACCTCGATGTCACCGACTTTGACGAACAGTTCCGTAACGGCCTGGTAGGCAGCGGCCAGGGCCCTGGCGACCGCCTGACGCTGGTCGGGCGTGGCGGAGCGGACCGCGGTTTCCAGTTCGCTGATCAGCGGTGCGAGAGCGGGGCCGGCGTCCGTGTAACGGGACGCATGGACCAGCGACCAAGCCTCGTCTACTCGGCCCTGGGCGTCTCCGACCGGGGAAGCCTCCGTAGTCGTCCCTGAGAACAGGAGCGGCAACGCGGGGTGTCCCGTGAGCGCAAGGCGAAGCAGCGTCCGCCACGACTCGGCCTCAGCCTCGACAGGCTCAGCCGGCGCGTCTGGCGCGAGATCCGAGACGGGAACGCCGAGCACATCGGCCACCTGGGCGAGGACCGACAGCCGGTCGACCTTCCGCGTGTTCCGCTCGACCTGAGAGACCCAGCTCTCCGACCGGCCGATCAGTCGGCCCAATTCCACTTGGGAAAGTCCGCGCCGTTTGCGATGAAATGCGAATCTTTCGCCCAGAGTGGGAAACGGATCTGTCATCGCGCACCGGCCGGCATGCCCTTGCCATCGGCAACAGTCACGAACTCAACCCGCGGTGGTCCGGAAAGGAACTCCTCGCGGACCGAGAGGAAGGCCCGAACGTGGTCCTGGCGCTCGTGCTCGTCGAACGCCGCTCGGTCTCGGTAGACCTCGTAAAAGATCCGGGCGTCAGGGTCTCCGTCTACGGTGTGCGTCAGGTATAGCAAGGTTCCTGACTCGGATGACACGATGAATGGGCTCGCCGTCGTCGCCGAGGACCAGGCCTCCGACCAGGGCCGGGTACCGGTCGGATCGCCCTGATGCGCTGGGTATCCCGGCAGGGGATGGCTCAAGATCGATACCCTGCCAGGGCGGAAACAGCGTGCGGGGGGACGTCGGCAGCACCCGAACTTCCGGGGTCAGTCATGGCGCGGGTCATTCGGGTCGGCTCGCTGATCGTCCCCGCGTTGGCTCGACTCGGCCCCGACGCGGAACCGGAGCAGGTTCGCTCCGTCGGCGCAATCCGGCTCCTCGACTCCGACCAGCCGAGCGTCGCTACGACCGTTTGAACCCGCCAGGCCATTTCGGCATGCCAGCGATCTTCGGCGAGAGTTGCCTCTGCTTCGAATCGTCGCCGAGTCGATCCTGGTCGAAACATCTAGCGCGGTCGACTAAATTTTGGCCATACGAACGTTTCCTGGTCGAACCTCGGTCTCACAGCGTCGACAACTCAACGAGGAATCGCCTCGTACGGACGTCGCCGGTAGCACTGCTCGACTCAGCGACCTCTTCTATCGTGGCTCTGTAGCTGCGGTTTACCGTCGCTGCCGAGGCGGCTTCCATCGCGGAGTCGTGGATTCTACCGGTCCATTTGACACCATCCTCGTCTCGAAGCTCGTATATGCGCGTCCGAACATTGATTCCAATTAGTTGCGCATTCAGGGTATGTCGTACCGTATCTGCTATTTCCAGTTCACTCAGCCATTCGGAGAGATCTCTAATCTGGCTCACGCTCAGAGACGCCTCGTTGAGGACTCGGTTAGGCGTCGCATGCGAAATAGTTAGGCCTCCCTTCGCCGCCGCCACGTCTTCGATAAATGACCTGAGTTTGGTCGGAACCCGCCCTTTCAAGGCGAGCAATTGGCTACCGAGTGCCCTACGGTCGCCGGCATCACGCATAAGCCCGATCAGTGTATCGGCGCTGCGCGAGAATAGAGAACTTTCAAAAAGGTCGAGCTGGGAAACGCCTGCCAGCTCAAGAACAAATGAACCTGCGAACGCACCGACCAGCATACTGTCAGTACCCAACAAGATTTCTTCCGGTATCACGCCTCGGGTAGTGGGCTCGCCAACTTGGACCTGACCAATTGCGTCGATCAATTCTTGTACACCGACAAGAGTCTGACCAACTATCCGAGTCGGAGCCTCGTTGCGCGTAGTGTCGAGACCAAACGCGAGTCGCAGCAAAGATCTATGTTGCTGCACTGCGCGATCCCTGAATTCTCTGGTTTCGTCCGCTGGCGGCAAAGTGACGGTTTCAAGATGAAGATACGATGCTACATCCGGGAGAAAACTTTCAGGAATTTCGCCCAAACTCTCCCACTGCGCGAAAGGGACGTCCTCGCCGAAAAGGGGGACCAAATAAACTCCACCGCTCTCCGAGTTTTCGATCGCCACCCTCAAAGATATAATTCCTGAGCGGATCGTTTTCAAACGCTCAGGAGACACCGGAAGAAGAAGGTAGATTTCTCTTTCGTCGGATTCGTCGACCCAGACGCCGATGTAGTTCTGCCCCGTCGCAGAAATACAAGAGAATAGGCGTGGAGAGTCGAAGAAGACAAAAGTCTCTACGAGATTCAATGGTCCTAGGTTAGTGCCGTCTGGTAGCCAACCGCTCATGACGTGGCTCCCGCTAGTACTTTAAATGTGGTCCAAGCACTATCATTGATTGGGCGCCACCAAGTGAGATGAGAAGACACCGTCGATGGCGTGAATTTCATGAGGCCCGCACCATCAATAATGCCCCGGGATACTTGCTTCTTGCGCATTCCAGGAACGAGTGCCTTAAAAGTCTCGATTTCGTCTGGGTTGGTGAGGACCGAGATTCCGGCAGCCAGGCACGGCTTCTCATATGTACGATCAGGCCAACGCTGAATATGCGAGCGGAAATCCTTCTCGGTCGGAGTGCTCGTACTCACGAGTCGGAATACCGTACCTCTGGCAGGCACCGCGTCTGCTGGCGGGCATCCCTCGGGCATTGGCACTGGCCATTCATACACTCTTCAGGTCCCCCGATCAAGAAACGTGCCGCCGCGCAGTGTACTCAGCTGCACCCAGATGGCAGCATATCGCGCATGGTGATCTAGACAAGAGCCCGCAGGCACGACATTTCGAAGCTGACGCATCTGGGCGCAGGTAGCGAATACCGAGGTCGCTTGCCGCGCGGTGCTCCGGGTGGACCCTGGCCTCAGGCGCTGGGCCGCCGTGGCGCGGAGGTCGAGCACTAGCCGGCCGGCCAGGGACGGGCGAGCGGCAAGGCGATGGTCTCAGTCTTGGTTTCGTTCAGGGTCGTTCAGCGCCGGTCACGACCAGAGTGCGGCATCGCCCCGCCAGCGCCGCGAACCGCCATGAAGGCCCGCGTACACGCCACCGTGGCACTGAAAAGCGGAAGGTCGGCGGTTCGACCCCGCCCCTGCCCACGCGCTAACTTCTGTTACTCGCCGCACCGACGTGCAGCCTCGCGCCAGCCCGAACCGCACGCCGTTCCGACGGCCCCCGGCAGCGGGGGGACGCTGGAACCGTTCGCCACTCTCGGCGGCGATCCCGCCCTCGCCGGGCGGGATCCAGTGCCGTGATCGCGGCTACTGCGAACCCTGCGGCTTGCGGCGGACAGTCAGCGCCATGAAGCGGATGGTCCAGATCCCCTACGGGCTGGAGCAGGATAAGGACGGCACCTGGGCGGCCCATGCGTCGTTCCCCAGCGGTGGCGCACATGGGTTCGGTAACACCCCCGAGGACGCCGTGGCTGATCTCTACGAGGCTGTCAGCCTGGTCATCGAGGAGTTCGTCGCCGCTCTGTGACCCACGGCCAGTTGATTCGAATGCCCCGTCGCCTCGGACCGCGATCCCGAGCTGATCACGGCCTTCGGTATCGGGTTCGAACGGACGACCTGACCCGGCAGCAGTACCTGCGGGATGGCGTCGACCTGGGTGCGGCGAAACGCCGGATGGCCGTGCCAGCCGCAGCCGTCGACGAGCGACTGCAGAACGCGCGACTGCGCGTCAGAGATCAGCGTACAACGGCTCGTCGGCGATCATGATCAGCTCCAGTAGCCGGGGGGAGTCGGCGTAGTTGCGCACGGCGTAGTGGACCGCGGCTCGGTTGTCCCAGAATGCAATCGACCCGGGGCGCCAGGAAAACCGGACCTGATTTTCCGGCTTCCGGTACTGGTCGATGACGAGTGTGAGCAGTTCCCTGCTCTCGGCCCGGTCCAGCCCGATGATCGAGAGACGTTGAGTGACGTTCACCCAAAGGATCTTCACGCCGGTCTCGCGGTGCACCCGGACGATTGGGTGGGCCACGATCGGGTAGTCGTGACCGGGTGGTTCGTCCGGGGCCCTTTTGGCCCCTACGGGTTCTTCCGGGGCTCCGGGTGCCCCTTCAGAGTCCCGTGCTGACGTCGTCCCGGCGATCTGTCGGGGCGTGTCATGGCGACTGTGTAAGCCGGAGGTGGACCAGGATCGATCTACCTTGATCGGGTAGGTCGGAAAGGGGCACCGAATGGTACAGAGAATGATGCTTCGGACAAAAGACGAGGCCGCGGCACGGAGGATCGCCGGGGACGAGCGGGGCGGCACTATCCTGTTCTCTCGCGAAGCCCGCAACGCGACCGAAGCAATCCTCTCCGCGATTATCGACAGTGAACAGTCAGGGCTGACGGTGACCGGCGTCATGGAGGATCTGGTAACCGGCGAGGACATTGCCGAAAAAACCAGCCGGTCCGGCCCCGCGGTAGGGCACTGGATCACCGGTGAACGCGGACCAGGCGGCTTCCCAGTCCCAATGATTCACCGCGGCAGCCGGATCAAGCTGTATTCCTGGGCACAAGTGTCGGCTTGGCTGTCGAACGCCAGACTCGGACAGGTAGACCCTGCGGCCGCCGAGGTCGCCACCGCTGCCGCCGAGATAGGGGCACTTCTCCACGCCCGACAAATCCTGCGCGACGCACCCTCCACCCGACGAGCAATGTTGAAGAATCTAATAGCCGCCTGAGCCAACGAGTTTGGCGACGAGACGGGACCACTTCAGCCGACCGAACGCCAGCAGATCCGGGGGTCAGCTGCCGTCACATGCCTGCAACAGCTGCCGATTCAGGGGCTCGGCCCACAGACGGCCTTCCTCTCTGAGTCCGGACGCGTAGAGATCCCACGTGCACCAGCGCGCTAGCGTGTACCTGGAGGTAGTCGGCTGAAACAAGAGGCTCAGATCATGCCCGATCTCGACCCCGACGAGCAGGCCGTCGTCGACACTGTCCGTGACTTCGTGGACCACCAGGTCCGCCCGGTGGCCCGTGCGCTTGAACACGAGAACACCTATCCGGAAATGCTGATCGAGCAGATGAAGCGGATCGGCATCTTCGGCCTGGCCATCCCGGAACCCTACGGCGCCGTGAATGTCTCGACCGTCTGCTACGCACTGGTCACCGAGGAACTGGCACGGGGCTGGATGAGCCTCGCCGGCGCCATGGGCGGGCACACCGTCGTGTCGAAGCTGTTGCTGGAGTACGGCACCAAGGAGCAGAAGCAGCATTACCTGCCCCGGATGGCCACCGGCGAGCTCCGTGCGGCGATGGCCCTGACCGAGCCGGGCGGGGGTTCGGATCTGCAGGCGATGCGCACCACCGCCCGCCCCGCCGGTGACGGATACCTGATCAACGGGGCCAAGACCTGGATCACCAACGCACGTCGCGCCGGACTGCTGGCGCTGTTGTGCAAGACCGACCCGGACGCGACGCCCGTGCATCGCGGTATCAGCATCCTGCTGGTGGAGAAGGTGCCCGGGTTCACCGTCTCCAAGGACCTGCCCAAGCTCGGCTACAAAGGTGTGGAGAGCTGCGAGCTGTCCTTCGTGGACTGCCAGCTACTCGACGGAGTTCGACGTCGAGCGCTACTTCCGGGACGCACCGCTGATGATCGTCGGCGAGGGCACCAACGAGATCCAGCGCAACGTCATCGCCGGGCAGCTCATCGCGCGGGGCGGACTCCCCTACTGATGACCCTTACTGATGACCCCTACTGCCGGGGACGATCTGGTGCCGGAGCCCGCTGCCGCGGTTCGGTCGGCTCCGGCACCAGGTTCGTCGGCTCGGAAACGACCGGATCAGGACTCGGGTGCAGTGATCTCCCGGCAGAACCGGAACACGGGGGGCGGGTCGAGCTGGAGCCCGACCGGGGTCGACATCGTGCCGGCGCTGATAGCTGCGCCGAGCGTCGCCTGCACAGCCTCGATATCGTCGGCATCTATCTCGTAGATCGCGATGAACGGGCCGTCCTCGCCGAGTGACTCGAACCTGCGGGCCGACACGAACCCGTCGATCGCCAAAATCTCCTGCAGATGGCCCTCGTTGTACCACTTGTGGTACTCGGTCGCCTGTTCCGGCGAGCTCGGTCGTGATTCGACGTAGAGAATCCCCTTGGGCACTTGCCCGACCTCCTTCTCGATGAACATCTTCTCTGGCTATGAGACAAAACGCTTGATATCACGAATGTTCGACGAACGGGAAAATGCGGGTGAGGTCGGGGTCGGGTCGGTCGTTGCGAACCGGTCGCGCGGGGTGAGGGCACCGCCCCGGTCGGGCATCCGGCTTCCCCACGCGCGGCCTGCGAAAACGATCTCGCAATCAGCAAGATCTGTGGATCTCGGGTGGAACCGACCTCGTGGCAGCCTTCGTGCTTTTTGTTGCCGAGGCACAGGTGGCTGACACGCAGGCCGGGCCGGAGCACGACGGTGCCGGCGCGTCCTGGCCGCAGATCCGACCCCGAGTACAGCAGTCTCCCTATGGACCCACGCACCAGCGGGGATGAAGGCGTCGAGACGACGACGACGACAACGGGAGGCCACCATGGGTCACTGCGAGGTTTGCGGCAATGACTACGACATGAGCTTCGAGGTTCACGCCCAGGGCTCAGTACACACGTTCGACAGTTTCGAATGCGCGATCCATTCGATGGCACCGATCTGTGACCACTGCGGAGTGAAGATCTCCGGGCATGGTGCCCAGAGCAACGGACAGTTCTTCTGCTGTGCCCACTGCGCCCGGGCGGCAGGCAGAACAGAAATCCGCGACCACGCCTGAAAAATTTCGGAGTCGGGGGCGTGCGACCAGATTCATGATCGCACGCCCCCGATGGGTCCAACCGGCTGTTAGAGCGCCCGGCAACAGGGGCGTGGATCAAGGAGCGCCGGCCCGCACGAGCCAGCGCGGATCTCGTCCCGGAACGACAACGGTCCGGAAGGCGCCATCCCGGTTTCGGGGAACCTCCCGGACCTACCGACGGGGTCGTGTCACGGCGCGAGCAGCGCGGAAACGCTGATCATCCCAGGGACAAGAGGGCACGTTCTGCAGCCCTGCGGTGGTGGAGATCTTCGACTGGCAGACCGCCTCGCCTTCCAGTCGAAGATCCTAAAGACGCCTGGACGTACCAGGGCGCCCCCACCGTCAGCGGCCTTGACACATCGGAAGAACAACTGTTGCCCACACTTGAGACAACCGCCGTACCGACATCCCCCTCGGTCCTAGCCTGATCACATCTCAAGTAGCCGGAGATCCCCGAAAAACCAACAACTCGTGAATTCCAGAACTTATCGACCAAAACGGCAGGGCAAGGAGAATCCGATGCATCCGATCGCACCGGCGTGGAGCTATACCTCGCTTCCCACGGATGGGACCCCCTTGAGGAGCGCGCGGACCTCCGCCTCCCGATAGCGGCGGTGGCCGCCAAGGGTGCGTATCGAAGTGAGCTTGCCCGCCTTGGCCCACCTGGTCACGGTCTTCGGGTCAACTCGGAACATGGTTGCCACTTCGGCGGGCGTCAGCAGCGGCTCAGCGTCCGGTGTTCTCGTCGTCATTGTGTTGGCCTCCCGTCACAGAGCGTTGCTCCGTCCCATACAGATCGTGCATCCTTCGGGGGCATTTCGGACATGGCACGTCAGGACCATCTGCTGACTAGTCACACGACGTCCGAAGCGAGCAACCACGCTCAGTTAGTGGTTGCAAACCATCAGCTTGCCGACTCCCGTGCCTGAACCGGTCTCCACCGGTTCAGGACCCGTTCATAGGCCACGACCGCCACATCTGTTCGCCCTAGGCGTAATGCGCTGAGGGCCTCATCAAGGTCTTCGACCGACGTGTCGTCACGCAGAGCGTCGTCATCGAGCAGATCCACGAGTCCGCCGTAGTCGAGTTCGATCCGGCTGTGTGGGTGGAAGTCCGCCAGCCACTGTCTGATCTCGGCCAGACCGTCGACGCCCGGTGAGTCCGGAGCGACGCGACGCAGCATCTCCAATGCCTCCAGCGCCTGTCCGACCCGCCGCTGGGCAAGGCTCAGCGACGTCCGGTAGGACAGCGACCGGTCGGCGCTGTCACCGGTGACCAACAGGCGCTCCGAGGGATCGAACAGGACGAACCACGGTGGCGGCACCATCCAGGTGCAGGTCTGGACGTAGACCTTGAGATCCGGGCGGCGGGTCCGCCAACGGTCGAGCTCGGTCTCGGCCGGGTCTGCGAGCCGTCGCGGGATGAACGCCTCCGCCACCCGATCCGGCAATCCACCGCGAAACTCCATCGCCGCCTGCCACACCCGCAGCTGGGTGTACCAGGGGCAGACGAACATCAGCCCGTCCGCCACCTGGATGAAGGCCGACTCGTCGGCGACGTCCAGCGACGGCCGGATGGTTGCGACGAGGGCCACGACCCGCTCCTGGCGGGCGCCGGCACGGCGGCTGGGAACACGGCCCTTGGCGGCATACCGCTCCCAACGAAGCCGATCGGCCTGCGGGAACGCCGCCAGCGGCTCGTACACCCGCAGATAGGCCGCTGGACTGACCACAGGAGCCACAGACAGATCCTGGCATGCCCGCAGCCTCAGTGGGTTGTCGCGGGCCCGTCAGCGGCATCTGAGCGGCACGTGAGCGGCACGTGAGCGGCCTGCATTATCGATCTTCACTCGTACCGGTACCGCGACTGGATAGGTTGCGGGCACCGGTCGCGCCCGTCGAAACAGTGTCTGACCCATGCTTCCGCCCGCGTTCCCGGCAGACCACGTTCCGGCCAGACCACGTACCGGCCAGACCACGTACCCGGCGAAGGGAGCCCTCACGGTGCCGTCCGTCTTCACCGTCGGTGCGCAGCACGAACAGGTGGTGTTCTGTGTGGACGCCGCCAGTGGACTGCGTGCGATCATCGCGATCTACTCCACGGCACTCGGCCCGGCCCTCGGCGGGACCAGGTTCCACCCCTACGTCGACGAGGACGCGGCGCTGCTCGACGCCCTGGCGCTGTCCAGGGCAATGGCTTACAAGGCCGCCTGCGCCGGCCTCGACTTCGGCGGCGGCAAAGCTGTGATCATCGGTGATCCGAGCCGGGACAAGTCCGAGCTGCTGCTGCGCGCATACGGACGCTTTGTCGCCTCGCTCGGGGGCCGTTACATCACCGCTTGTGACGTCGGAACCTACGTCGAGGACATGGACGTGGTCGCTCGCGAGTCCCGATGGGTCACCGGACGGTCGCCTGCGCAGGGTGGCTCCGGCGATTCCGGCGTCCTGACCGCCTACGGCGTGTTCGAGGGCATGCGTGCCTGCGCCGAGTACCTGTGGGGCACGCCGTCGCTTGTCGGTCGCCGTGTTGCCGTGGCCGGACTCGGGAAGGTCGGCCGGCGTCTGGTCGGCCGGCTGCTCGCCGACGGCGCCGCCGTGGTCGCCGCGGACGTCGACCAGGCCGCGCTCGATCGGGTCCACGCGCAGTATCCCGACGCCGAGCTGCGGACCGATCCCGACGCGCTGATCACCGCCGACGTCGACGTGTACTCGCCGTGCGCGCTGGGCGGAGCGCTCACCGCGGAGGTGGCGAGCGCCCTGTACGCGCGGGTCGTCTGTGGCGGAGCTAACAACCAGCTCGCCGATGCCGGCGTGGACGAACGGTTGGCCGCCGCGGGCGTCCTCTACGCACCCGACTTCGTGGTCAACGCCGGCGGTCTGATCCAGGTGGCCGACGAGGTCGAGGGCTACTCGCACGAGCGGGCGCAGGCCGGGGTCAGCCGTATCTTCGCGTCAACGCTGGACGTTCTCGGCCATGCCGAGCAGGCCGGGGTGACCTCCACCGTGGCCGCCACCCAGCTCGCGGAGCGCCGGATGACCGGGATCGGACAACTGCGTAGGATCCTCATCCCATGACTCTAAGCAACCACCTTGGGATGTCGATCAGTGATCCACGTCACACGTCGTTCATCGCAATCGTCGTGCGGCCCGACAACTGTCGGGTTGGCGTGCCCATGAGCCCGCGATCCCTGTAGTCTCGGGAGGCACGAGATAATGAGAGCACCGGGGCGGGTCCCCGTCGTCATGTTCGAGGGGGTCGAGCCATGGGGCGCGGCCGAGCAAAGGCCAAGCAGACGAAAGTCGCCCGCGAGCTCAAGTACAACTCGCCCAACATGGACCTTGATCGCCTAAAAGCCGATCTGGGTGCCGGTAGCGCGCGAGAAGACACCGCGGACGATCAGCACTCGTCGGATGATTCCTACGAGTACGACTACGCCGACGAGGACGAGGACACCGGTCGGCGGTAAGTGACACAAGCATGGTTGCGGGTCTCCGGATCCCGGGCTCCCATGTGACCGAGGGCAACGCGATGGTGATCTTTATCGCGTTGGCGGCGGCCCAAGGAGCCCATGCGGCTAGGCCCACGCAGGCCGCAGCGGTGGCTGCGCGGGCGTCCTGTGCCGGCGTTCGCGGGATCCGGTGCCGCATCCATGGGCGAGAACCGCCACATGCCTCAGGCCACCAGGCCACCAGGCCACGACGTGCTGGCATGGTCGACCCACATCTCGGTCGCGGACGGTCGCTCTAACGTGGATGTTCGCCGACCATCACCGCCGGCTGACCAACGCGATCACGATCATCATCCGCATCGCCGACGCCGTCAGCCGGGCTGTTCGCGGGGCCGTCGGCATCGCTACGGACGACCTCGCCGATGATCCACGCTGGTATCCCGCGCGCGGCGAGCAGGTCGAGGGCGGCGCAGGCGTCCTGCGCAGGCAGCACCGCGACCATCCCCACCCCGAGGTTGAACGTCCGTTCCATCTCTACCGCTGGAACACCACCACGCTCGGCGAGCAGGCTGAACACGGGTGGCGGGGTCCAGGTGGACCGGTCCAGCCGGGCGATCAATTCGGCGGGGATCACCCGGGCCAGATTGGCCGCGAGCCCACCACCGGTGATGTGCGCGAACGCGTGGACGTCCACGGCCGCGGCCAGCGCCAGGCAGTCACGGGCGTAGATCCGGGTGGGGACGAGCAGGGCATCACCGAGAGTGGTCCCCAGGCTGTCCTCATGACGGGCCAAGGCGGCGAGACCCGTGGGCGAGACCCCGCCCGGGCCGTCGGGGTCGACCGGGCCGAGCAGCACATGACGCACCAGGGAGTAGCCGTTGGAATGCAGACCGGCGGAGGCCATCGCCACCACCGCGTCCCCCGGTCGCACCCGCTGCGGGCCAAGGAGCGCGTCCGTCTCCACCACACCGACACCGGTGGCCGCGAGATCGTAGTCGTCGGGGCCCATGAGCCCGGGATGCTCAGCGGTCTCACCGCCGACAAGGGCGGCGCCGGCCTGTTGGCAGCCGAGCGCGATCCCCGCGACGATTGTGGCGATACGCTCGGGAACAACGACTCCGCAGGCGATGTAGTCGAGCAGGAAAAGCGGTTCGGCGCCGCAGACCACCAGGTCGTCCACGACCATCGCAACCAGGTCGACACCGATGGTGTCATGCCGGCCGACGGCCCGCGCGACAGCAATCTTCGTGCCCACACCGTCGGTCGACGAGGCGAGCAGGGGACGCCGGTAGCGGGTGACGTCGAGCGCGAACAGCCCGGCGAAGCCCCCGAGCGATCCGACGACCTCCGGGCGGGTGGCCCGCGCGACATGCGCGCGCATGAGCGCCACGGCGCGGTCACCGGCGTCGATATCCACGCCCGCGTCCCGGTAGGACACGTTCGTCACAGGCTGATCAGGCGGCGGCGCGCTCACCGTCGCCGTGCCACCGGGCTGGCGCCGTCCATGCCCGCGCCGTCCATGCCCGCGCCGCCCACGAGCGCGGGGTCGTGGCCGGCACGGTCACCGTCCGCGGCGTCTTCCAGCAGGTACTTGCCGAGGTGGTCGGCATGCGGCAACGGCACCGGGTACACCCCGTCGAAACAGGCTCGGCACAGCTGCGTCACCGGCTGGCGGGACGCCGCGACCAGGCCGGCCAGTGACACGTAGGCCAGGGAGTCGGCTCCCAGCGACTCGCGGATCTCATCGACGTGGGCGTTGTGCGCGATCAGTTCGGAGCGGGTGGCGAAGTCGATGCCGTAGAAGCACGGCCAGCGCACCGGCGGCGAGGAGATCCGCACATGTACCTCGGTGGCGCCGGCCTCGCGCAGCATCCGCACCAGGGCGCGTTGGGTGT
>NZ_CAUVXL010000011.1:49389-49935 GCF_963555915.1 Protofrankia sp. Cas4 | reverse complement strand
ACTTGAATGTTGACGCCATATCGACGGTGCTTGCCGGAATAAAGATCTTTGCGGTGCCGCCAGTTGAACACCACGACCAGCGACCCGTCCACCAGGCAGACCTTGCCCTCAACCAGGCCGCAGAGACTGTCCGTGTCGGCGCAACCCAGCTCGTCGGCGAGGAAGACGACGATCTCCTGGACGTAGTTCCAGGCGGTCTGGCGCGCTACACCGAAGTCCTCACCCAGCTCCTCATAGGTGTTGTTACGACGAAGCCGAATCAAGGTCATGCGCAGCGCCTCGTAGAGCGACAGCAACCGAGGGCGACCCACACCCATGTCCCAGTCCGGGAACTTCTGCTCAGCCAGCTCCATCACCACAGCACCCGCACGCACACTCAACCCAGGCAGACGGTACACTCGACGAACCCTTCTCGTGTTGCGTGAGACTCTCGTAAAGCCCATGCTTCACGAGAAGGGCCCATTTCTCCAAGCTGACATGCCAAACCCATCAAAAATAGTTCTCAATGCACAGTTGAAAATCGACGGACTTCGCTGCGATCAACAA
>NZ_CAUVXL010000011.1:0-49126 GCF_963555915.1 Protofrankia sp. Cas4 | reverse complement strand
CAATCGAAAAATCAAGATTTCATCCGCGCCAGAAGACCGAAACGTCGACCAACATTACCCAGACAGGGTTTCTGGATAGCTTCGGTGTAAGTAATCTTTCTGGGGTTATTTTCGGCCGATGGTCAGGCGTCCATCAAAAGTCATGTCGAATGCATTCAATGCGCTTTTCCATTTGTTCGACCAGCGTTTGCGGGTGGTGCCGGTGGGATCGAGGGCCATGGCGGCCGAGCGGGATGTTGCCGTGCGACGCGGGTGCGACGGCGGTAGCCCACAGCGCGCGCAAGGTCGGGTCCTGGCTCAACCCTTTTGACTGATTTGCTACTTATGCCCATAATTGGCTACGCAGTGCATCAGGCAGTGCATCAGCGTGTGTGCCCCAACCGCCGACCGCAGGGAGATCCTAGACAGTGACCGCCCGTTGCCCCATCAGTGATCGGGCTCGATGAGTACCGGTCCGCGTGCGCTGCGGGTGCGACAACGGCGGAATATCGCTCCCGGGGCGATACCGGGCACGCCGGACGGTGCGCTCATCAACACTCTGTGGGAGCCGGAGTCGGGTCTGCAGTCGGTTCCAGCGAGTCGCGGCGCGCGGTCAGCGTCATCGGCCGCCGCGTGGGGGTACGAAGAACGAGCTGGAGGGCACGCCAGTCGCCAGCGTGATCACCTCAACCAGGTCGCTTTGCTCACCGGACAGCCAACCCCGCGGCGTCCGGCCGCGAGACAGGGCGAGTCAGGGCTGCGTGACGACGACCTGGCGGAAGACCTTGCCGCTGACGACGCGTGGCTCCAGCCGGCAGCCGACGCGGTGTCATAGATGCGGGCCGGCGTCTTCGCAGGTAGATGGCTTGCTGCCGGCGTCGCCGAGGGCAATCGTCGGGCCGGGTACAACCGGGTGGCGGTTCGTATTGTGGTAACTCACGTCCACGGGTCGGGTGAGCTGGCGGCGTCGCGAGCCACGGTGTGCCAGGTGGGCGGGAGCGTAGGGTCAGCACCATGAAGCGGATGGTCCAGATCCCCTACGAGCTGGAGCAGGAGGAGGACGGCACCTGGGGTGCCCATGCGTCCTTCCCCAGCGGCGGAGCGCACGGGCTCGGGAACACTCCCGAGGATGCCGTCGCCGACCTCTATGAGGCCGTCAGTCTGGTCATCGAGGAGTTCGGAATCCCGCCAGTGCTGACGATCGTCCAGGACGTTGCCTGATGCCGCCACTTCCCGTGGTGTCCGGCGCGGAAGTGGTCAAGGCCCTGGAGAAGGAAGGCTTCGAGCTCGTCCGCATCAGGGGTAGCCACCACATGATGAAGAACCCCGAGGGACGGTTCACCGTCGTACCCGTTCACCAAGGTAAGGACATCCCGCCGGGAACGCTTCGCCGGATCATCCGCGATGCAGGCATGTCGGTCGCCGAGTTCATCGCCCTCCTCTAGCGGCCGATCCATCGTCCGGTTCGGTCAGCCTCGAATCGGTGATGTCGGTAAGCGGATATCACTTGTGCATCGAGGATGAACCATGCCAAACTCGGGCACCGGTGTGTCACTGTGTCCTGCTCCGGGAGCGGCAGGTGACCATCGATCGTGACGGCCGGCTGCTTATTGACAACGGGTGATGGTAGGGGGACCGGTGGATCTGTTGGCCGGCTACGCCGGCGTTTCCGTGGCCTCTCGAAGCGTCCTCAGCCAGCGGGAGGTCTTCACCGGTGTCCGTAGCAAGATCGGTGTGGTTGGGGAGGCTGCGAGCGTCAGCGCGGGTCATCCCGAGGTAAGTGCCGGTGTCGACGCGTTTGTGGCTGGCTGGACGGGGGCGCTGGTGGCGCTTGGGGCCGCTTCGGAACTGCTCGGTGGGCAGATCGAGTCGGTGGTGGCGACGCTGGGGTCGGTGGACGCGGGTCTGGGGCAGGCCGTGTCGGGGCTCGGGTAGGCGCGGGTGGTGGCCGAAGCGCCGGTGCTGGCTCGGCCGGCCGGTGACCCGGATGAGCTTGAGCTGACGGCCGGTGGTTGGCGGCAGGCCGCCACGGCGCTGGGTGCGGCAGCCGACGAGCTGCGCCGCGAACCGGAGCGCTACGCCGCGGTCTGGCAGGGATTGTCGGCCGGTGCGGCGGCGTCGTCGCTGGCGAGCATCGCGACCATCACGGGTGAGGTCGCCGACGCCCTGATGGGTGGGGCGAATGCCTTGACGACCTGGGCCGGTGCCCTGCGGGCGGCGCAGAGCACCGTCCGGGTCCAGCAGGGTCTGGCGGATGACGCCTATGAGCGGTATCTGCGTGCGGTGGCTTCGGGGTCGACCGCGTCGACATCGTCGACATCGTCGGGCGGGGTGATGGCCGTGAGCCTGGCGTCGACGTCCGGCGGTACGGCGCCCTCGAGTGCGCAGGCGGATCTGGAAGCCGAGCTTGCCTCCACTCGTCGGGTGGCGGCTGCTGCCTGTGATCTGGATGCGGAGGCGGCCCGGTGCCGGCGGGCGTTGGAAGACGGTTTCCGGTCCGGTCTCCTGCCGCCATATCACGCGCACGAGTCGCTTGATGATTACACCCAGTCGGTTATCACCTTCTGGGCGACGAAGATTCCGGTGTTGTCGGCGGAGCCGGACACGGTGGCGTCGGTGGTCTGGGGCATCATGACCGCCGGCCAGGCGGCGTTGATCGGTAAGACGGTGGCCAGTAAGGGGCCGGCGTTGCTCAGCCATCTGTTGTCCGAGGATTATGATCTATGGGCGGTGCGTTACCCGCTGCTCGCTCGCGGCTACCTTGGCCGGCACTCGGCGCTCAACACGGCCTTTGGTGAGAGTAGCCAACTTGGATCGTGGCTGATTGGCAACGAGGTCGACCGCACGCGGAGTCTGTGGGCGATCCAGCAGGACGCCTTCGACGTTTACCGTTCCACTGCGGCGACGGATGGTTGGGAGGCGGGGGCGCGGGCCGGGGCGGTGCGGTCCCTGACCGGTGGTGGGATCTGGCGTTACGGCGGGGCGGCCGGGGGCGTGGCCGCGACTGGCCTGTCGATCCTCAACGTGGCCTCGCAGGGTAACCCGATCGACGCCTACCGGGCCAACGGCGCCGGCTATGTGGCTGATCTGGCTGAGACCGGTTTCAATGCGAGCTTCACGGCGATGATGGTGTGCCCGAACCCGGTGACCGTGGGCGCGACGGTGGTGACCGGGGTGGCCTGGGCGGGGCTGCAGGCTTACGACCACTGGGACGACATCACCGGAGCGGTATCGCATGCTCCGGATCTTGCTGGTAAGGCGCTGGACGCGGGTGCGACGGCGGTAGCCCACAGCGCGCGCAAGGTCGGGTCCTGGCTCAACCCTTTTGACTGATCTGCTGCATATACCCAGAATCGGCTACGCACCGCATCTGAGTGTGTTCTCTAACAGTCGGCCGTAGGGAGATCCCATGACCATGACCGCCCGTTGCCTTATCAGTGGCCCAGTCCGATGAGTACCGGTCCGCGTGCGCTGCGGGTGCGACAACGGCGGAATATCGATCCCGGGGCGATACCGGGCACGCCGGAGGGTGCGCTCATCAACACTCTGTGGGAGCTGGAGGGGGCCGGTAAGCTGGGGACCGGCGTTCTACCGAAAGGGCATCCCGATGGCGGGCCGCTCGGTAAGCGGATCCTCTGGGGGGAGGGTGTCTGGCCGGCGGAGATCTCCCCGTTGATCGGGGATCTGCCCGTGGCGTCGTCTCGAATCGCCCCACGTGGCTACAGTGAGCCGGTCAGTCTGGTGGTGCATAGTCCCGCCGGTGCCATCACCGGGCACATCGGTCAGCCCGGGCTCCAGGGCAGCCTTTTCAAGGCGTTGACCTCCGGGCTTCGCAGGGAACCGAGCAAGGTCCTCATCGAGGCCGGCGGCCGGGCGTGGTGGCTGCGGGCCGTGAAGATTTTTGGCGTACGGGTGACCCGCGCGAGCGGGGAGCCGGTCCTCACCACTCGGCGCCTTCGCTTCGAGGTTGCCCCCGACGCGGACGATCTGGATCTCAGCGTGGCGCTCCTGGTTTACAGCGCGGTCGAACAATCGACCTACGCGCCGCTCCGGAGCCAGTAAACGTGGCAGTAGACGACAAAGAAGCAGCCTCGTGGCTTCCGGCCCGCAGGCTGGGCCGTTGACCGGCGTGCACGGTGCTCCCGGCGAGCCGGCCGACTCTCCGCTTCCGGACGACGCACTGGGTCGTGCCGGTGCCCCCGCCAGCTGGGATCCGGGCCGCCATCGGTTCCGGTTGACGCCCCGGCACCTGGCGGTCCTCGGGCAGCTGATTCATCCGGGCATGGTCGAGAATGAACTCCAGCCGGATCTCGCGGCTCTTGCTGCGGCCGGAATCGTCGACGACGGGCTGGTGGTGCCGGCCGCGGCCGAGCTGGTCCGGGCCTGGGCGGCACCGGACCTGCTGGTCCACGTCGAGACCAACGCACCGACCGGCATCCTCAGCCACGGTGTCGCGATTCGGGGCCGCATCGCCTGGACGGTGGAGGCCTGGCCGGGTAGTGACATCGTCGAGCACGCTCCGCTGGAGCCGGCCTTGCTGGTCCCAGCCATGGCCCGGATGGTCGACCTTCGGCTGCCGCCGGTTGCCGTGTCCGGCGGCGAGGCCGTCCGGTGCGTGGTTTCTGTCCCGATGGCCTTCGTCGATCGGGCGTTCACGGCGGTAGACGCGGTGGGGGTCGCCGACCGGTCCGAGGCCATCACGATCATCCGCGAAGTCGGCCGTCGGTACCAGCCGCCGATCCGGGAGGCCGACATCACCCAGCTGGCCGTGGTGTTGTCCGGCTACAAGCTCTCCTGGCGGGTGACGGTCAGTTGGGATGGTGGGCCGGTTGCGCCGCCGGCGGCCCCCGGCGATGTGCAGTTGCGGTCGTTGGTCGTCATTGATGCCGGTCCGGCCGGGTTCTGGCGGCGGGAGACGCCGGCCGAGCCGCTGCGCGCCGAGGACATCGACTCCCAGATGGCGGTCCGGTTGGTGCCGGTCAGCGCCAAGGAGGTGTGGGCCGGGTTGGTCGAGTTGCTGCCGGAATCGGCCGGAGTGGTGTAGATCGGAATGTTTTTTGCATATGCCCAGAATCGGCTACACGGCGCATCAGAGTGCATGCCCCAGCTGCCCACCGCAGGGAGATCCCAGGACGATGACCACCACCCGCAGCCTCGTCGCCAGCAAGGTGCCATGAGCGCGGGAAACCGCGCCCTTCGACTTTGGCGACGAGGCGACGTTCCCCCGGAGGAGATCCCTGGCGCTCCGGAGGGCGCTCTGGTGGATAGCGCCCGGATGCTGGAAGGCTACGGCCGGGTGGCCGGCGGCCTGATACCCCAGGGCCATCCCATGGGCGGGCCCTCCGGCAAGCGTGTCGTGTGGGGGGAAGGCATCTGGCCGGCGGAGATGATCCTGGTGCGCGACATGATCAAACTGAAACACGACTTCATCCGCTCCATCGTCATGGAGCCGCCGGTGCGGTTTGTCGTGCACAGTCCGGCCGGCCCTGTCTCCGGGCGGGTCAGCCAGCCGGGGGTCCGCGGCGGACTGCTGCGCGCCCTCACCACCGACCTGGGCACGAAGGCGTCAGCTGTGCGGATCGAGGCTGACGGCCGGCTGTGGTGGCTGCGCGGCGTCGGCCCGGTCGGCGCCCGTATCGAACGCGCCACCGGCGAGCGCATCTTCTTCACCCGTCGGCTGCATGGCGTCGTCACCGCCCACGCCGATGACCTGGACGTCAGCGTGGCTCTACTGGCCTTCACGGCGATCCCCAGCTCTGCCTACCACCCTGTCTTCGGGTTTTGATGCGCTGGGCAGGGACGTAACAGTGCGAGAGGGGACTGCGATGTCCGCCGAGGAAACCAGCCGAGCGGGCCAGCGCAGCCACGACGGCCACGGCACGCAGTCCATTGCCCAAACAGCGGATACCGCACTTGGTCCTGCCTGCGCCCCCGCCTGCTGGGATCCGGGCCGCCATCGCTTCCGGTTGACGCCCCGGCACCTGGCGGTTCTCGGGCAGCTGATCCATCCGGGCGCGGTCGAGAACGAACTCCAGCCGGATCTCGCGGCTCTTGCTGCGGCCGGAATCGTCGACGACGGGCTGGTGGTGCCGGCCGCGGCCGAGCTGGTCCGGGCCTGGGCGACACCGGACCTGCTGGTCCACGTCGAGACGAACGCGCCGAGTGGAGTGTTTCCGCTTTTCTGGACACCTTTTTAGACTGCCAGTTGGCTGATATGTCTGTAGCCTTGCTCGTATTCTCTGGGTGTCAAGTATTCGAGTGTGGAATGGCGGCGTTTCGTGTTGAAGTAGTTCTCGATCCAGTCGGCGGTCTCGGTTGTCAGGTCGCGGAGGGTGAGTCAGCGGCGGGTGTGGATGAGTTCTTTCTTGTAGGTCGCGAAGAAAGATTCCGACACGGCGTTGTCATCGCAGATTCCGGTGCGGCCGAGGGAACGGCGGATGTTTTTTCTTGGCGTAGGTATCGAAGGTGATGGATGTGTATTGGGCGCCGCGGTCGAAGTGGAATATCACTCCCGAGGGTGGTCGGCGGCGAGCGATGGCCATGTCGAGGGCCTCGGTGACGAGGCTGGTGCGCATGTGGTCGGCGGTGGCCCAACCCACGACGGCGCGGGAGTACAGGTTGATGACGGTCGCGACGTAGGCCCAGCCGTGACGTAGGTGATGTCCCCACACCAGCGCGTGTCGGGTGCTCCGGCGGTGCAGTCGCGGCCGAGCAGGTCGGGTGCCGGCACAGGCCGGTCGCTGCCGCCGGGGTTGCCACGTCCCTCACGGTAGATCTTCCTGATCGGGGCGGTGTAGGTGGTGTCGTCGCGGGAGCGCTGGCTGGGCTCGCCGCGGCGCCAGGCGTAGTAGCCGGACCGGGACACGGCCAGCTCGGTACACATGAACGCGACGAGGAACTCCTCGGAGGCAGCCCAGTCCGCGATAGCAGCGAACGTCACTGCTTTCCGCTCGCGAACCAGGTCGCTACTTTTTTGCGAACTCCACCTGCATCCGTAGTTCAGCGATTGTGGCCGTCGCATTTTTGGCTTCGCCGCGTGGCCGGACCAGTTCGGCTCGTTCGGACTCGGTGAGCTCCGTGTCCGATGGCTGGGCCGCCTCGGCCTCGTCCCGTGCTTTCTTCAACCACTTTCCCAACGTCATCTCGTGGACGCCGATGTTCCGGGCGACCTCAGCGGCCGAGCGGCCCCCATCAACGACGAAAGCTACCGCCTGCGCCTTGTACGCCTCGGTACATGCACGGCGTGTCGAGCCCATATCTCGCGCTCCCGATCAATCGGGCAGCTTTACCGAGTGTCCACTAAAGCGGGTACGGTCCAGTCAGACGGATCGTGACGGTCAGCCTGGAGACGATGAAGATCGTGGACGGGCTCCCACCGCTGAATATCCTGGAGTAGCGGGTCAAAAGCGGAAGGGGTCGATGCCCACCCCGGGTGGGGATGGGGCGGGCATCGATCTTACGGATAGTTACTGATTGGTGGGTACCTCGCGGAAGACGAGGGTGACCTCCACATCGCCGTAATGGTCGACGAACACGGCGTCCGCGGGCATGGTCACCAGCGCGCTCGACACATCCGAGGCGACCGCGCCGGGCGACACGCACAGTTCGTGATCAACAAGCGGTGGTCGTTCGACGCGTGACACGGTTGCGAGTTCAGGCAAGCCGGACGGTTCATGGCCGCCGGGCGGGAATGGGAAGGTAGACATCGGGTTGCGGGCCTCCTTGTAGGTCCGTAGCCAAGGTTCCGTCGGGTGTGTCAGCACTCGGCGGGACCGCCCCCAGAGCAGGTTGCAGCGCTACAACCTATGTCGAGTCTGGCGGAGAAGTTGCAGCGCTGCAACCGGCTAGGTTTGTTCCGTGCCCGAGGAGACCGTGACCAGCAGCGACATTGCGGCCCGTCTCGGGATCTCCCAGACCGCCGTCAACAAAATGATCTCTCGGGCGTCGGACTTCCCTGTTCCAGTCATCGAGCGGTCGAACTTCCGCGCCTGGCGCCGCTCCGACATCGAGGAGTGGATCCGCCGTCATCGTCCCAACGCGGGCACCCGTTGACCTATGTGGAGAATGGCGCGTTGCCGAATTACCCTGCTTGGAGATCAAGAGCGCGACGCGCGCCGCGCGACCGGCTGCCCGCGGCCTGGCTGCCGTGCTCGCCGGGCGCGTCGCATCCCGCCGCCGTGGAAACCCAGAGCAGATTCGATAGCACGCCAGCGAAGTCCGACAGGGCTGAGACCCCATGGCTACCGCTCGAACATGCGGAAGGTTGCTTTCAGCACCGTCGTCTCCGATCGCGTAGTCAGGTCAGGCCATGTCAACGGCCTACGCGCGTGTACCGCGCCGTCATGTCCAACGGACCGGAGAGGCCTCCAGCGGCGTCGAACGACGCTTGACGTTGCCGGTGGCTGGTTCAGGGCTTCGGGGCTGGATGGTGGCAGAATCGGGGATTATGGCTGTGACTGTCGTCCCGACATACTTAATCATGGTTCTGCTTATCGGTGCCATAGTGTGTATATCGATCTTGTCGAGACGCCACAGGAACAAGGTCCGCGATACCGTCGAACGGCTGCCTGATCCCGCACCCCTACCTCGGGAACCTCAGACTCCGACGGCGCCGGAAACGAAGCAGGTAGAGGGATGGCACCCGAAAACCGATGGTAGACGAATAATAGCTTCCCGTTACCGTCTCGGCTCCCGTCTCGGCGGCGGTGGTATGGGAACAGTGTGGGAAGCAGTCGACGAGGCGCTGCATGTACCCGTCGCACTCAAAGAGATCAACATCCAAGGGCACTCCGACGTCGACCGACGCGAACTCGTTGCCCGGGCTCGTCGGGAAGCCCTCAGCGCCGCAAAGCTACGCGGGCACCCCCACGTCGTCACCGTGTACGACGTCGTCGAGGACCAGAACCTGCCCTGGCTCGTGATGGAGTTGATCCGTGGCCGTTCCCTCGCAGCGGTCATCCGGGAAGACGGGCCGCTGGACCCCGCGCGGGTGGCGAAGATCGGTATCGCGGTACTCGACGCGCTGTCATTCGCGGACAGCAAGAGCATCGTCCATCGGGACGTCAAACCCGCGAACATCCTGTTGACCGACTCCGGAGACGTCAAGCTGACCGACTTCGGCATTGCCACCATCCGCAACGCAACAATGATCACCGCTGACGGGTCGGCGCCGATGACGATCCTCTACACCGCACCCGAGCGAATTCGGAACGAAACAGCCACTGCGGCCAGCGATATCTTCTCGTTGGGAGTGACGCTCTACGAGGCGGTCGAGGGGATATCCCCCTTCCGCCGAAAGGACATACCCGCAACCATCTACGCGATACTCGACGAACAGCCCCCACAGCCGCGCCACGCGCCGCCGTTGCTGGCGGAGACGCTGAGCCTGATGCTCATGAAAGATTCGGCCACCCGGGCGCCGGCCTGGCAGGTACGAGCTGGACTGACAGAAATCTGTGACACGGCCCACTAGCGGGGGGATGCCGCAGCATCTGGTCCGAAGAGCACCACTATCGGCTCCTCCTCTGAATCGTGGATGTCAGGACAGCTTGTGACCGACCTGGAAAAATACACCTGGGCTGAATCTGTCGCCAGCTACGACGCTGGTGTGTATACCTTTGTTAAGGGCGGAGTCCGCTCCGAGATTCTTCCCCTCTTTCGCTGCTGGGAAGAAGATCTCCAGCTGCTCCCCATCACCGATGTGCCGTGGGGGGACGGCGGCGATACCTTCGTTTCACTTATGCCCCAGAAACGGCATGAGTGGCTGGTCATCGGCGAGCACGGCACCCACTTCCGTGGGTTCCTGCTGCTCGAGGAGCTGTCTCGCGGCCGTAGCGTCTTGCTGGTCGCTTTGCCCCAAATAAACCTATTCATCCAAGTAGTGGTAGATGGCGAAATCGTGCGCTCATTCAACGCTTGGAGCACATATGATCCCGCCGGTGCTCTACCCGAGGAAGCCGGACTGCCCTTCGGCTCGACGGCTGGTACGAAGGCCACCTTCGCCTTCATCGAGCGGCTGACCGGCCACGAGATGACACAGCAGTGGATGCTTGGCCCCTGCGAGACAGCGCGGGCCAGGAGCGAATCTCCGCATTGACCGATCGGGTGGACTATGTAGGGTAGGCGGCTGGCGCGGTGGCACTCTAGGGCTTCGGCAAGATCGCATAGGATTATGATCGGTTGCACTGGGTAGTTGTACTGGCGTCCGGTCTGGCTTGGCATTCGTGCCGGGATGACCCACGTCCGCGTTGTCGGCTTGCCAACACATCGCCATGCACGGCAAACATCACGCGGGGCTTTCTCTGGCGATTCGAGCGGCGATCAAGAAACCCCGCAGTGCGCCATCGAAATATTATCGAAATTGAATTGGCAGGACCCGGGCCTGCCGTTGTGGAAAAAGTGGCCTCTTGTTCAGGATGCTGAAAGCGCGACCAAACAGAACCCGAAACAGAAGGCCATCACGTGTGATCATGCCAGACCGGCACCGCCGTGTCGAGCGCGCCAGCACCAGCCGACACTTCTCTCCCAGGTCTTCTCCCGATGTCTTCCACTCATCAAGGAAGACCCCGGAAGCGTGGTCGAAGAACGCTCTCACGGACGGATCAGACCTACATCCGCCAGCAGTGCGGTGGGCGGTGGTTGCCCGCCTGGTTTCTTGATCGATATTGGGCGGGAGGGCTTCCCTACGCCGTTGTGGGTGCGCCGAAGGCCCGGATCTCGCTCCAGGTGGGCGGGCCGGTCAAGGAGCGGGCGCGGGGGCTGCGGGCCGGGGAGCTGCTCGTCGGGATGGCGACCGAGCAGCTGGCGGGTGAGGCGACGGCTCCTTGCTGCGTATCCTCGTCGCCTGACGGGTGCCTTTCGCCTGGGATATCGATTTGGTTGTGGTAACCCCGATTCTCCCTGCGCGGCAGGCACCCGATCACGTTCCACGGTCAACAGACAGCCAACATCACCCATCTACTGGCAGATGTAGGTCTGAGGCGGGTGAAGCTCGCGAGGTGCTCGCGAGGTGAAGGAGCGAGGCCATGTCCGACACGGTGCATCCCGGCTGGGACCCGACCAGGCTGCGACAGGCACGCGAAGCCGCCGGACTGACCCAGGAGGACGCCGCCGCGGAGTTGACAGCCCTCTCGGAGACGCAGGGTTTCATCCCCACGCTGCGGGCTGTCGCCGTACCGCGCGTTACGTCACCGCGCGGCGGTTCGACCTTCACGACATCCGCACCGACCTCGGCAAGCAGATGGGTGGCCACCGGGCCCGCAATGCCGAACGTGCATTCGACGATGCGGATTCCCTCGAGAACGCCCGCGCCCATCAGGCGCCGCAAGGAATGTCGCGCCATGGAACATCGCGGTCGCTCCGCGGCTCCGATGGCAAGCCGAGGATGCGTTCGCCGATGATGTTTCGCTGGATGTCCGGCGTGCCGCCGGCAATGGAGAAGCCCTGGGCGATGAGGAACGCGAGCACCGGGTGGCTGTCGTCACCGGAGTCGTAGCCGGGCACGAGGGTCCCGGCCGCGCCGCGCAGGTGGAGAGCAAACGCTCGGATCCGCTGCGTCAGCGGGGAATCGGCCAACTTGAGGATCGACCCCTCCGGCCCCGGCGTGCCGGCCTCGCGTAGCGACTGGGCGCGGACCTTGCTGAGTCGCAGCACCTCGGCCTCGATCCAGAGCCGCACGAACGCATCACGTTGCACGTGACTGCGCGGCCCTTCACGGTAGACGTCCATGAGCGCGCCGATCTCGCCGCCACCCCTCGCGTCGACCACACCCCCGATGCTCACGCGCTCGTTGGCGAGCGTCGTCAGGGCGAGGCGCCAGCCGTCGTCGACGTCGCCGACGCGCTGCGAGTCGGGCACGCGCGCGTCGGTGAAGTAAACCTCGTTGAAGTGGGCCGTGCCGCTCATTGTGCGCAGCGGGCGCACCTCTACGCCGGGCGCCTGCATGTCTACGATGAACGCGGTGATGCCCCTGTGCTTCGGCGCATCAGGGTTGGTGCGCGCGAGCAGCAAACCGAAGCTGGCCAGATGGGCCGACGAGGTCCAGACCTTCTGTCCGTTCACGATCCACTCCTCGCCGTCGCGGACGGCGCGCGTGGCGAGCGTCGCCACGTCGGAGCCGGCGCCCGGCTCGGAGAAGAGCTGGCACCAGATGTCCTCGGCGGTCCAGATGCGGCGCAGGTGGCGCGCTCGCTGGTCGGGGCGGCCGCACTGGGCGATGGCGGGGCCCACCATGCCGACGCCCATCGGGTTACGCATCCAGTTGGGGCGGCGGCCCGCGGCGTCGAGCGTCGAGTCGATGACGTCCTGCACCCCAGGTTCGAGAGCGAGGCCGCCTTCGCCCTCGGGCCAGTGCACCCACGCCAGGCCGGCATCGAACAGGGCGCCGAGGAAGGTCACCTCGTCCGAGTCGGTGTGCTCGGCGAGTACCTTCTCGGTCAGCGCTTGGAGCGCGCCGGCTTCCATCACTGCACTCCCAACGTTCTGTTGTCCGAGGTGAGCAACGAGTTCCCTCCGGTGACGATGCGCGTGGCTGCATGGCCCCAGTACTTGGCGCCGTGACGCTTGACCGTGAAGATGCGGTCCACGGATCAGTCGGCGGACGGCAGCTGCTTTGGCTGCTTGATCGACAGTGGACGGTCGTCAGCGAACAGCGACCCGGAGCCGGCCTTCGTACAGAGCAGCTCGAGGCTGGACTCGGCGTCCTCGTAGCGCTTGCCGATCACCGTGCCGCTGGCGTACCTGGTGTCGAGCGTCGCGCCGGACGGCAGGTGCGAGCCACGCGACACCATCGGCTGGCCGCCGTACGTCAACACGATCGGCACGGCAGGTGCCGCCACCACGATCACTTCGGTGTCGCACACGGCGCTCTGCCAGCGTGAGCCGATCTTCAGCCCGACAGTATCCGTCGTCATGCCCGAGCCCCTTCACGATCCGTCGTGTGCGGCGCCCGTGGCACCGACCGTGTCGCCCCCGAACACCCGTCCCTGCCTTGCACATTATAGTGTAGCGAGCGTGTTATAAAGTGCCTGGGCGCCGGCCGCCTGGTGCCGTTCGCGAACAGTTGGAGACGCGTGATGGAGCGACGACTGGCCGTCGGCCGACCGCCTCCCCACCGAGTGCCCACAACTCGCATGGGGGCGGTCAGCCTGCGAGGTCGTTGCCGAGATTGGCGATGTTGATGACGCGATTAGTGCCGGCGCGGCTGTAGTCGTAGCCGGCCAGTGGGTAGCCGTTCGTAAGGAACGCGAACGACGTGTCCACCTCCGGGTCGTGGAACGCGAGCTGGCACGGCGCCCCGCCGTTGCCCCACGTGCGCGGCGACCCGGTGTGTGGTGCCCACGGCCCTGGGTCATCACCGCACACGGTCACGAACAGGCCGAGGTGGGTGATGCGGTCGCTGCCGCCATAGAGCTTGTCGCCAGCCGGGGCCATTGACACGTGCGGCCGAGTCGCCTCCTCGACGATCTCTTTCGACCACACGCCCGAGTGGTGCACGTGCTGGAAGAACATCGCCATGTCGGCGGCGGTGCCGATGAGCGAGTGGCTCGGCTCCCCGCCGGCCAGCACCTTGGCGTTGGCGAGGTACCACGGCCCCCACGGATCGATCTCCTGGTCGTCGCTCGTGCGGTCAATGGCGATCGGAACGGCGACGAGCTCCTCGTAGCGCTCGACTGGAATCGGCAACACGAAGCCGAGGCCGAGCGGCTCGACGATCGTCGTGCGCAGGTAGTCGGCGAAGGGGAGTCCGGTGCGGCGCTCGGTGAGCTCGGCGAGGATCCACGCCGCCGAGGTGAGGTGGAACTGGAACTGCGTGCCCGGCTCGTAGTCGAGGCGCCAGCGGGCGAACGCCGCCAGCCGGGACTCCCGCGTGAGCATCTTCGGGTAGCCGAGGGGGGCGAAGGGCAGGCCGGCGGTGTGGGTGAGGACGTGGCGCACCTTCACCGCGTCCTTCCCGTTGGCGCCGAACTCCGGGATGATGTCGGCCACGTGCTCGTCGAGGTCGAGCAGCCCGTCGTCGAGCAGCTTCCACACCGTGCCGGCGACGACCGAGCGCCCGACCGACTGAAGGATGTAGCGCGACTCGGGGGTGGCGTCGCCGTAGGTTACGAAGGCGACGAGCTCGCCCTTGTGCGCGACGGCGACCTGCGCCGACGGCAGCGGGCCGTGCTCGACCTCGAGTCGGACACGCCGAAGGAACACATCTAGCCGAGCCGGGTTGAGCGCCATGTAGCCATCCTTCGTTGGCGAGTCACGACGTCCTCGCGTGGGCGTGTCTAGTTCGCACCGGCGGCACCCGCCCCGGCCGTCTCACCGCCGTCGAACGTGACGAGGTTGCCGGTCATGTAGGCAGCCCGGTCGCTGGCGACGAAGGCGATGAGTTCGGCCACCTCGCCGGGATCCGCCACGCGACGCATCGGGTTCACGGGGAGCTGCTTCCTCTGGTGGTAGGCCAGGACCGGTTGCCCGAGCTCCGTGTCGACCTTTCCTGGGGCGATCGCGACGACGCGGATGCCGTCGCGAGCCCACTCCAGGGCGGTGACGCGGCTCAGCATGTTCAGGGCGGCCTTGGACACGCAGTACGCCGAGAGGCCGATCGACGGATAGAGCGAGGCGGTGCTCGAGACGTTGACGACGACCCCGCCCCCACTTGCGGCCATCAACGTTCGGGCCTGGCAGGACAGGCGCCACGCAGCGGTGACGTTGACGGCGAAGGTCTCCGCCCAGTCCTCCGCCGTGAGCTGGTCCGCAAGCAGGACGGGCGGAAAGACCCCGGCGTTGTTGACGAGGATGTCGAGACGCCCGAAGTGCTCTTCGGCCTTGGAGACCAACGAGTCCAGCGCGGAGGTGTCGCGCACATCGGTGGGCACGACGACGGCCGTGCCGCCTGCTGAATGGATGGTCTCGGCGACCTGGCTGAGCGAATCGCGCGAACGCGACGCGAGGACCACGCAGGCTCCGGACATCGCGAGGCGTCGCGCGGTTGCCGCTCCGATCCCGCGACTGGCGCCGGTGACGATGGCGACGCGACCGCGCAGCTCGTTGTCGTGATGGTCGAACTCGACGGTCGCTCCCGGTGGGGCCGTCACCACCGTGCCCGGCTCGTGTTGGTCCACGTGCCCCTCCGTCTCGTGAGCGTGCGGAATCTAGGCCGCGGCGGTCGCGAGCCCAACGAGCTGCAGCCCATTGTCCCGCAGCAACTTGCGCCTTTGGTCGGCGGGCAGATTCTGCAGCAGCTGCTCGAACGACGCAGGCTCCGCGAGCCCCTCCGGATGGGGGTAGTCGGAGCCGGCGACGATGAGGTCCGGACCCAGCCGCTGGACCACCGCGGCGACGTCGTCCTCGGGGTAAGGCGTGACGCGGACGTGCTCGAGGAAGATCTCGCTCGGCCGCGCGGGAAGTGGTCCGCCGACCCACGGACCGTTGCGGCCCAGCCCCCGCATCTTGTCCATGCGTCGCAACAGAGGCGGTACCCATTCGCACCCGTGCTCGACGCTGAGCACCTTGATGTTCGGGAAGCGGGCGAAGAGGTTGTCGAAGACAAGCGCGGCGAGCGTCTCCATGACAGGTTGGTCGCCGTAGGTGAACGTCCACTGCCAGGCCGACTGCGTGTAGAAGGTCGGCTCGGGTTGCTGGCCCCAGTCTGGCGACCGCCGCTCGGTGTAGCTCATTGCGGGCTCGGAGATGTGATATGCGACCGTGACGCCGGCTTCGTTGACCCGGGCCCAGAACGGGTCGAAGTACGGGTCGCCTGGCGACCGCCCGTAGACCGGGCCGGTAGGTAGCAGGATCGCCCTGGCGCCCTTGTCGAGCACCCAGTCGAGAAGATCGACCGCCATGTCGAGGTCCCGCAGGGACAGCTGGGGAAGGCCGAAGATGCGCTCCTGGTAGGCAAAGCCCCATTCCTCCGCACACCAGCGGTTCCAGGCGCGGAGGCTTGCGTAGAGCAGATCCGTCTCCCGCAGGTAGTGCTCGGCGAGCAAAGCCGTGCTCGGGAACATCAGACAGGCCTGCACGCGCTGGGTGTCCATGACGGCAAGCCGGGCGTCGCGGTCTTGGTACTCCGGTCGCATCGGTTCCATGCTGTAACTGTCGCCGACGGAGCCACCCGTCTTCATGGTGAGGAGCATTTCCCGTAGGGAACCGGGCCGACCGACCTCGTCGAAGAGGCTCGCATCCAGAAGTCGGACCGGCTGGCCGGCGGCCAGCAGGATCTCGTGACCCTCGGCGTCGATCTCGGTTCGGAAGGTTCCCTCGGCGTAGGCCGCGTCGATGTGTCGGGTGAACGAGTCTCTCGGCTCGTAGAAGTGGCTGTCGCCATCGAAGATCTCGTCCATGCGGGCCATCGTCCTTCCTTCCATGATCGACCTTACTGGTCGGGCACGGGTCGGTCTGTTATAACATAACAGATGTATCATTAACCGGGTTGGCGCGGGTCGCGGGCCGGGATGTCGCGCACGGGTTGACTTGTTTTAGAACGACTGATATTTTATCTCACTGCCACGCGCGGGCTGGTGCTGGCGTTCGGTCAGCGGGGACCAGGGACGTTCGCGCCAGGTCCTGCGGAGCGGGCGGGAGAGGGAACAGGTTGAAGGGGTGCCGCCGATGGTTAGGCCGACGCGTTTCTTGCACTGCAATCTCAACTGCGCTGATGTCGCTGCAGCCGCCGCGCTGTACACAGACGCATTGGGCCTTCGGACGGGGATGACCACCAGGACCGATGAGATCGACGCGCGGCCGATGGGCCTTGACACGGCCACAGCGGAGATCGAAGCGTGGTTCACCTACGACCACCGCGGCGGCAGGCGAAGCCCGGCGCTCGAGCTGGTCGAGTGGAAGAAGCCCGCCACGGCAGGCGAGACGTACTCCGATCCGGGTGCCGTGGGAATGCAGGCGGTCGGGTTCGAGGTGCGGTCGATCGCCGAGGCAGTAGCGTCCTTGCGGGCCGCGGGCGGGGTCGCACGTCCATCGACGCTGACCACGGTGGGCGGTGATCGCCCGGTCGCAACGGTCATGCTCGACATCGACGGAGTCGGCATCGAGTTGGTCGAATCAGACGTCGCCACCGCTGCGACGTTCGCCTACGTGCGAATGAACTGCGCTGACCTGCACGCAGCCACCGACTGGTACGAGCAGATCGGCTTCGAGCGCCGGGGGCCTCTCCTTCAAGCCGTGTGGGAGCAGGCCGCTCAGAGCGCCGAGGTTCAGGTCCAGCGGATCGGGCTCCCGGGTGACAGCAGCTTCGAGTTGCAGCTCACGACTGCTCGGCCGGTGCCGGGCGAGGCCAAAGCACACGCTGCCGCCAACCATCGAGGGCTGTTCCGCATGGCCCTGGCGGTTGAAGACATCCACGAGGCGGTCGGGTCGGCGCACGCCGCGAGCATCGCCACCTCCGACCCGGTGTGGGTGCCGCTGCCGGGCACCCCTCTGGGTGGCATCTGGGCGTCATTCGGCTGCGACCCCGACGGTGTGATGGTCGAATTCGTCGGGTTACCTGTCGCTCAGCTCGAGGTCCGGTGATGGACCCGGTGACCGGAATCGACGTGACGAGCGCCGACCTCCTCCTGTCGACGACGCGTGCCGTCCGCAAGCGCCTCGACCTTAATCGTCCCGTGCCGCCCGCGGTCATCCGGGAGTGCATCCAGCTCGCCCTCCAAGCGCCGACGGCCAGCAATGGGCAAGGCTGGCGGTGGCTTGTCATCACCGACTCCGATATGCGCCGCCGTCTCGCCGAGCTCTACCGTCAAAGCGAGGCCTACCTCCACAAGAAGGCCGCCCAGGTACCCGGAAGCGATCTCCAGACGCGGCGGGTGTACGACAGCGCGCTTTACCTCAGCGAGAACCTCGAGCGGGTCCCAGCGCACGTCATCCCATGCATCGAGGGTCGCGTTGACGGCGCGGACAATGCCGTCGCTGCCGCGCACTACGCATCCATCATCCCAGCAACGTGGAGCTTCATGCTCGCCCTGCGGGCCAGGGGTCTGGGCTCGGCCTGGACGTCATTGCATCTGGTCAAGGAGAAGGAGACCGCTGAGCTGCTCGGCATCCCCGGGAACGTCACGCAGATCGCCTTGATCCCCGTCGCCTATACCATCGGCAGCGACTTCAAGCCCGCAGCCCGCGGCCCCGCCGAGGCGGTGACGTTCTGGAACAGCTGGGGTGGCTGACCAACGCCGCTCCCGGGTACTCCCCCCAGCCCGGGCGGGAGCGGCGTGCCGACACTACTTCCGCCTCTCCCGCTTGACGCGACGACGAAGGAGCACCGATGCCTGCAGTGACCCACGATCCGGGCGGCCTTGGCTACCTGCTCGTGGACGCCGACAACCACTTCTACGAGCCAGCTGACTGCTTCAGCGCGTACATCGATCCGACCAAGCGCGACCTTGCCTTTCACGCAGAGACCGTCGATGGCGAAAACCAGTACCTCGTGGCGGGACGCCGCTACACCTATCTCGAAGAGCCCTTCGCCGAGACCCAGGTACGTCCCGGCGCGTTAGCATCCATGCTTCGGGACCGCTACCGCGAGACGCCGGAACCGGTGGGCAGCGCAGGGCGTCCGGACTTCTCAGCGACCGCGGCGTTCGTGCCGATGGATCCGGCCTGGCAAAACCGCGACGCTCGGATCGCTCTGATGGACCGGCAGGGCGTGCAATCGGTGATCATGCTGCCGACTCTGGGTGTCACGGTGGAGCACTTCATGAAGGGCGATCCGGTCGCCACCTACGCCAACCTGAACGCGTTCAACCGGTGGCTTGAAGAGAACTGGGGCTTTGCCTACCTTGACCGGATCTTCCCACCCGCGCTCATCTCGTTGCTCGACGTCCAGAGTGCGGTCGTGCAGATCGAGCAGGTTCTCGCGGCCGGTGCCCGATTCGTCGTCATGAAGCCCGGACCGGTAGGGGGCAAGTCGCCGGCGCACCCCGACTTCGACGCCGCGTGGGCCCGACTCGCAGAAGCGCGAGTCCCAGTCATCTTCCATGTCGGCGAGGCGGGCTTCAACGAACTCTACTCAGCCTCCTGGGGCGAGAACCCGAACCCGAGCGCCTACCGCGCGAGCGCGTTCCAGTGGTGCAACTTCATGGTCGAACGCCCCATCATGGACACGATCGCCGCTCTGGTCTTTCACAACCTCTTCGGCCGGTTCCCTGATCTTCGGGTCCTCACCATCGAGAACGGATCCGCATGGGTCCCCTACCTGCTTCACTCGATGGACAAGAAGAAGGGCATGGGCCGCAACGGCCCCTGGATCGGCGGGCATGTTGTGGGCCGGCCGAGCGAGATCTTCAAAGAGCACGTGCGCGTCACGCCGTTCCACGAAGACGACCTCGAGACCCTCATCGGCGAGATCGGCGCTGAAGCCGTCCTGTTCGGCTCGGACTACCCCCACGCGGAAGGCATCGCAGAGCCAGCCGACTTCGTTACCCTGGTCAGCGGCCTCGACGCGGCCGCCAAGCGCCGGATCCTGCGCGACAACACGCTCGACCTGATGAAAGGGCATTGGTGAGCACCTCTAGGTTCCGGGCGTTCGTCGCCACCGAGCAGGACACCAAAGTCAACCGCGGTGTGACTGAACTCGACATCAGCGACCTTGCAGCCGCGGGCGTGCTCATCGACGTGCAGGCCTCGAGTGTGAACTACAAGGACGCACTGGCGACGATCCGGGGCGGCCAGGTGGCCGGCATCTCACCGCTCGTGCCGGGCATCGACCTCGCCGGAGTCGTTCTGGAAAGTGACGTTTCCTGGCTCGCCCCGGGCGATGCGGTGCTGGCGCACGGCTATGCCATCGGCACCTCCCAGCACGGCGGCTACGCAGAACGCGCCCGGGTGCCAGCGGAGTGGATCGTGTCGCTTCCCGTAGGACTCACAGCACGGGAAGCAATGATCATTGGCACGGCCGGGTTCACGGCCGCGTTGTCCGTCATCGCTCTCGAGAACCATGGCATCGAGCCGAGATCGGGGCCAATTCTCGTCACGGGCGCGAGCGGTGGCGTCGGCAGCATGGCCGTCGACCTGCTGGCCCGGCGCGGCTTCACGGTCGTCGCCAGCACGGGCACCCCCGCGGCTGATCCCTACCTGCGGAAGCTCGGCGCCGCGGAGGTGCTTCCCCGGGCCCAGCTGTCCGACCCCGACGGCCGTCCACTGCGGCGGCCGCGCTGGGCCGCGTGCGTCGATGCTGTTGGTGGACACACGCTCGCCAACGTCCTTGCCCAGCTTCATCCCTCTGGTGTCGCCGCCGCGACCGGTCTCACCGGCGGGTCAGGACTCCCCACGTCTGTGCTGCCGTTCATCACGCGTGGCGTCACCCTCGTCGGGATCGACTCGGTCAACCTGCCCATCGACCAACGGCGCAGCGTCTGGGACCGGCTGGCCAACGACCTCAGACCGGTCGCGATGGAGGACATGGTCCACGAGATCTCGCTGGAGCAGCTCGACATCGAGCTGAGCCGCATCCTCGCGGGCGAGACGACAGGCAGGGTGATCGTCACCCCAGCGAGAGCAGCCTCATGACCGACTTGGCGCACAGCGATGCTGAAGCCTCACGCGTCGATCAGGCTATCGATGTCCTCCTCGCTGAACACGACCCCACCGTCACGGACCCCGTGCGGTTCCTGGGGAGCCAGTACGACGCGGGCCTCGCCTGGGTCTCGTTCCCGCCGGGTCACGGCGGGTTGGGCGTCCCTCCGAGTTTACAGAAGCACGTTGCCCGGCGCCTCCAAGCCGCGGGCGCCCCGAAGGGCATCGCCCACAACCCGCTCGGCTACGGCATGGGCGCTCCGACGGTCGTGGCTCACGGCACGATGGAGCAGAAGCAACGCCTCCTGCGACCACTGTTCACCGGCGAAGAGGTCTGGTGCCAGCTGTTCAGCGAGCCTGGCGCGGGCTCAGACCTCGCGGGGCTAGCGACGTGCGCTGTGCCGGATGGCGACGCGTGGATCGTGAACGGGCAGAAAGTATGGACCTCGTGGGCTCATCTCGCCCGGTGGGGCATGCTCGTAGCGCGGACCGATCCCAGCGTCGCCAAGCATCGTGGCCTGTCCTACTTCATCTGCGACATGACGGCCCCCGGCGTCGATGTCAGGCCCCTCCGCCAGCTGACCGGGCACGCGGAGTTCAACGAGGTGTACCTCACTGACGTCAGGTTGCCGTCCTCACTGATGCTGGGGCAGCCGGGCGAGGGCTGGGCCGTCGCGCTCACAACCCTCAACAACGAGCGGTACATGCTCAGTGAGGGGCTGGCAGCGGACAGCGCGATGCGCGAGGCGATCAGGTTGTGGCGCGCGCGGCCGGACAAGATGTCCAGTGAAGCCATGAACTTGCGGGGCCGCCTGCTCGAGCTGTACGTACGCGTCGAGGCAACGAGGCTCACAACTCTACGGGCCGAGGAGCAGCGGGATAGCGGGACGGTCGGGCCCGAGGGGGCCGTCGCGAAGCTGGCGACGACTCAGCTCAACCAGCAGGTGACCGAGCTCTGCGTGGACCTGCTGGGACCGGCCGGCATGCTCTACGGCTCCTACAACGAGTTGCGACAGCCGGAACTCAGCGACGTCGTGGGTGTAGAAGCCGACACCCCGATGCGGGCCTACCTACGGGCCCGAGCGAACACCATCGAAGGCGGCACGTCAGAAGTCCTGCGGAACACACTCGGTGAGCGCGTGCTGGGCCTTCCCGCCGACATCCGCGTCGACAAGACCCTGCCCTGGAACCAGCTAAGGCGGTCGTGAGCGCCACGACGACCAGCTCGAGCTCCCGACAGCAGGCATCAACCCGCCTGGAGACACGATGATCACCTTTATTCTGACCGACGAGCAGAAAGAGCTCCGTTCGATGGCGCGGAGGTTCTTCGAGTCTCGTTCGCCTGAGTCTGAAGTGCGTCGGCTCATGGACACCGACGCCGGCTTCGACCCCGACGTTTGGGAGATGCTTTCGGGTGAGCTCGGACTGGCCGGGCTGATCATCCCTGAGGAGCACGGCGGTTCGGGGGCCAGCGCAACGGAACTCGGCATCGTGCTGGAGGAGGCCGGCCGCGCGCTCCTGTGCGCCCCGCTGCTGTCGAGCGCGGTACTCGCCGCGCAGACGCTGCTGGAATCGAACGACGCGGCAGCGCAGAGGGAGTTCCTGCCGAGGCTGGCGACCGGTAGGTGTCGCGGCGCCCTCGCGGTGACCGAGGAGCCCGGCTCATGGGACCCGGCGGCGGTGTCGGTGACTGCCATGAGGTCCGGCGACGAGTGGGTCGTGTCTGGCACGAAGAGCTATGTGCTCGACGGGCACACTGCCCAACTGCTCATCGTCTCGGCTCGTACCGGCGACCAAGTCAGCCTGCTGCTCGTCGACGCCGACGCACAGGGGGTCGCCCGCGAGGTCCTTCCGACCATGGACCAGACGCGCAAACAAGCACGGATCACTTTCCATGATGTCAGCGGCCGCCTGCTCGGTTCCGAGGGCGCTGCGCCCGAGGTGCTGGACCGCGTGTTCCGCTTTGCCGCAGCCGCGCTGGCAGCCGAACAGGTGGGAGGTGCCCAACGCGTGCTCGAGATGGCGGTCGACCACGCCAAGGCCCGTGTCCAGTTCGGGCGAACGATCGGGTCCTTCCAGGCGATCAAGCACCGATGCGCGGATCTTCTCGTGGAGGTCGAATCGGCCCGCTCGGCCGCCTACTTCGCGCTGGCCTGCTTCGCCTCCGCTTCGGAGAACTTCGTGGACGCGGCGCACGTCGCGAAGGCCTACTGCTCTGATGCGTTCACTCGGGCCGCCGCCGAGAACATCCAAATCCATGGCGGAATCGGTTTCACCTGGGAGCACCCTGCCCATCTGTACCTTAAGCGAGCGAAGGCATCAGGGCAGCTCTTAGGAAGTCCGGCCCACCATCGCGATCGTCTCGGACGCACCCTGGGGATCTGACGCTGCGGCGTACGGATGCGCGTTCGTCGTCCTAGTCCGCGATGGGGCGCGCCCAGCGCCGCTTCCGGCCGGCCACGCTCGGCTCGGGGGTTCCGCCGGGCTGCGGCGTCAGACGGCCCATGATCAGATGAGTCATGTGGTCGCCGAGCCACTGCGGTGAGGCCTTCTTGTGGCCGGTGGAGAAGCCCGCGTAGAGGGCGCGCACGCCGACCCCGTCTATCATCGCCGCGATGCCGGCCGCTTCCTCGGCGGCGTCAAGGTCAGCATCGATGGAGCCGTCCGCCTGGCCCTTCTGGATCAGATGCTCGAGCGACTTCCTCCACTCGCCCCAGGCTCGACTGATCTCCGCGGCGAGCGCGGGGTGGGAGGCTGCGTAGCCCCAGAACTGGACCCATGCCGCCCACTCCTCCACCTGTTCTTCGCTCATGGGCATCTGGTCCAGCAGCAATCGACGCAGCGCCTCCCGCCCGGTCGGCGCTTCGAGACTCTGCTGGTAGCGCTGGGCTGACCGCTCGTGCAGCAGCTGCAGCGCAGCCGCCACCAGCTCGTCCTTGTCGCGGAAGTAGTGGTGGAGGACGCCGGTTGACCAGCCCGACTCCCGGGCCACGCTGCGCAGGGTGGCTCCGTCCACGCCGTCACGCGCGATACAGCGCAGCACCACTTGGGCGACCTCGCGACGCCGCTCGTCGTGATCGACCACCTTGGGCACGACGACACTCCTCCTGTGGCAGCGTTCGAACAGGTTGCGGACTCTCGGGCCGTGCACAGCCAAGGCAGCCTCGTGGTCAGCATATAACCTATCCGTTGTGCGACGTTGGCGCGGCGCTCGCGCACCCGTGTTCATAAGACGGCGGACATGTTATAAAGGACAAGCCAGCTCGACCGGTCAGGTCAGGGGAAGGACCGGACACACCGTCCCCGCCTCCCGGATTTGGAAAAATGCAGGCGTCCTGCTGTTTCCACCGTGGTGTCGCTAGGCGGGCAAAACCAACGGCAGAGGGAGATCGGCGTGGGCAGTCTGGACGGACGAGTGGCGCTGGTGACCGGCGCGAGTCGTGGCATTGGGGCGGCCGTCGCGCGGCGTCTTGCTGCCGAGGGGGCATCGGTGGCCGCTGTGGCTCGCACCGCCGATCCCGATCAGCGATACGAGGGCAGCCTGCGCGACACGATCGAGGCGATTGCCCATGCCGGTGGGACCGCCATCGCCGTGAGCGCCGACCTCTCCAAGCCCGATGACCGCGAGCGGGCTGTGTTCGAGACCCAGAAGACCTTCGGACCCGTCGACATTCTCGTCAACAACGCTGCGGTGACGTTCGTCGCGCCGGTGCAGGACTTCGCCGAGAAGCGGTTCCGGCTCATGGTGGAGGTGCAAGTATGGGCACCATATCACCTGACCCAGCTCCTGCTACCGGACATGTATGCGCGCGGGTGCGGATGGGTCCTGAACATCTCCTCGCGCATTGCAGAACACCCGCTGGGCCCGCCTTATGATCCCGTGCAGGAGCGAGGATTCTCGGTTTACGGGATGGTAAAGGCGGCGCTCGAGCGATTCACGACGGCGCTCGCCGTCGAGGGCCATGCTCACGGCGTTCGCGCTAACACGCTGGCGCCGCTCGACAACGTAGCCACGCCCGGCGCGGGTGCCCACGACCTGGTCGACGGCTTCGTTCTCGAGGACGAGTCGGTGATGGCCGAGGCCGCACTGGCCCTGGTCGAGGGCGACCTCACCGGGCGCATCGCGCTGTCACAGACATTGCTCGCCGAGCTCGGCCGGGTAGCGACAAGGGCGCGGGCGTGATCGAGCAGAAGTTCACCGGCCGCATGGGCCCCCCGCCGTGGGTGAGCTGGGCGAGCTGCCCGACGGACGGGGGACGCGGTTCAGTGCGTCGTGCCGCGTGACCCTGGGCGCCACGGCTCTCAGCTCGAACCGACACCACCGGAGGGGCAGCTCATGACCGACGAGCAGACGCCGGCGGCGTCCCGGCACTACCCGCAGCGGATCGGTCCCAGTGCGCAATGGCCAGCCGACACCAGCGCCCAGTGGCTGGAGACGAACATCGGTGACGTGCTGCGCGCGCATGCCCGCGAACGACCGGAACGCGCGGCGGTCAGCTGGCAGGACGGCGACACCCTGACGTGCCTCACCTACTCCGAACTTTTAGCCGCGGCGACCCGCGTCGCCCAATGGCTGCTCGAGCTAGCCCGCCCCGGGGAGCGCATAGCGGTCTGGGGCCCGAACAGCATCGAGTGGTTTGTCGTGGAGCACGCCGCGGCACTCGCCGGGATCGCCCTCACTCCACTCAACACCCGTCTCACCGACCCCGAAGTCGAACATATTCTGCGGGAGTCCGGGCCGGTCGTTCTCCTGGCGGCCGATGATTATCATGGCAGCAGCCTGCGAAGCCGCGGCGAGCAGCTTGCCGAGCGGTGTGCCGACCTCGCCGCTGTCCGTGCGCTCGGCGGCTGGCGATCCGCACCACCACCACTCGCCGGACTGCGTGCTCTGCCTGACGTGGCACCGGGCGCGCCCTTCCTCGTTCAATACACATCTGGCACGACCGGCCGTCCCAAAGGGGCCCTGCTCAGCCATCGTGCCGCCCTGAATTGTGCGCGATTTTTCGCGCTACGCCTCGACCCCGGTCCGGACGAGGTTTGGTGCAGCCCGTTGCCCCTCCACCACGTCGGTGGCTCGATCACAATGCTGCTCGCCGCCCTGGCCATCGGCGCAAACTACGTGATCGTTCCAGAATTCGACCCGGTCCTCGTCTTGGACCTGGCTGAACGCTCCCACGCCACCTTCATTGGGGGCGTGCCGACCATGTACGTGGCGATGCTCGACGCGCCCGACTTCGCCGCGCGCGACCTTCGTAGCCTTCAGGGACTGCTGTGCGGCGGGTCGACGGTGCCTCCCGCCCTCGTCCGACGCATAGAGAAGGCGTTCGGCGCTCGGATGGTCATCGGATACGGCCAGAGTGAGTCACCGTGCATCGCCCAGACCTGGCTGGACGACTGCGATCTCGACAAGTCGGAAACCATCGGCCAGCCGCTGCCGTACCGGGACGTCCGCATCGTCCGGCCCGGCACAAGCGAGACCGCGATGCTGCAGGAAATCGGCGAGCTCTGCACCAGATCGGCCATGACCATGGATGGCTACGTTGGTGACACCCTGGTCAGCTTCGACGTCGTCGACGCGGACGGCTGGCTCCATACTGGCGACATGTGTTCGATGGACGGTCGAGGTTTGCTGCGATTCCACGGACGGCTGCGTGAGGTCATCATCCGCGGCGGCGAGAACATCTACCCTCGCGAAGTCGAAGAGGCCCTCATGCAACATCCCGACATTGCGCAGATCGCCGTCGTGGGCATCGCCGACGACCACTGGGGAGAAGAGGTCGCGGCATTCGTGCTCCCAGTGCCGGGAACTGCTCCCAGTGTCGATGATCTCACCGTATTTGCGCGCACGCTCCTCGCTCCCTTCAAGATTCCCCGCGGCTGGGTTTTCGTCTCCTCATTTCCCCTCACGGCGTCCGGAAAGATTAAGAAGCACGAGCTACTGGCGGCGTCGACGGGGTTCCGCCGGGCCATGACCAAGGCTTGCTCCAGCGAAGATCCCTATTAGATATCGATGATTCCTTGCCGTGCGCCGTGCACACAGACAGGCTGATGCCAGGAAGAGATGCCTAGCTAATGTGGGTGCGGCTTTTCTAGAGTGATTGATCATGCTGCGAGTGTGTAACTTCTTTGATCGCGGGCGTGGTGGACGCGCCGTTGCTGGCATCTGATTCGACGGGTGTCGCTCCCGGGCGAGCTAGGGAAAGGCAGGTGAGTAAGCCGCTCGAAGGTAGCTCAGGGCTATACGTGACGTAGGTCGACGGTCGGGTCGCCGATGTACTCCTTGTGCACGCACCAGACGAAGACCACGCCGAAGCCGTGTTCGTGCGGGCAACCGAGAGGCGCAGCGTGGAGCACGCGGCGACGGCGCGTGCCGCCTTCACCATCGCGGGCCTTCCCGCCGGTAGGTGACTGGTTTCGGAACAGGCTGGCCTTGCCTGACGTGGGACCCGTGAACAATGCCCGTCGCGTTTCTCCTGCCCGGCGATCAGTATGGATGCACGCGGCTTGACGATTGCGACGAGTGTTGCCAGGCGCGGAGATCTGGCTAACGGAGGGCGGGACGTCAGACGCTGTCGTGGTAGCGCGTCTGGTGGCATGGCGGCTCGGCGGCGGCGGCTCTTCGCGACCCCACCGGATTACCATTTACGCCCTACACGACAGGATGCGTAGGAACCGTGAGTAGTATCGGCAGGTCGCGAACTCGGAAACGATCTTCGGAGTGCGTGGCGGCCGCAGTATCTGATTCGGCGCATGCCGCTCGCGGGTGAGCTGGGGAAAGCTACGGATCAGAAGGTTGGGGGTTCGAGTCCCTCCGAGCGCGCCGCTCCTGATCTGGGCGAACGTGGCATCCTGGGTGGCGTTCGGGGTGCGGCGTCCCTTTAGGTATCCCTATAACTGTAGGGATGACGACGAGTTGTAGGGATTGGGCAGGCCGGGCGAGACGAGGCACCGGGTCGGTGCGGGGAGCGGTCGCCGGGGGTGTGGGAGGTCCGGGTCGTGGTCGGCTTCGACCCGGTTCGTGGTCGCAGTGTGCAGCGGTCGTTCACGGTCCGCGGGGACGCCGGGTATGCGGAGCGGCGGCGACGTGAGCTGGTTGAGGATGTTGGGGTGACCCGGAAAGCGCCGCCGGCGGGTCTGCACGCGGTTGCCGCCGAGCTGGCCCGGCTGGCGGGGTGGGCGCATTTCGACACCGGCAATCACGGGACCGCGCAGCGGTACTGGCTCGTGGGTCTGCGGGCTGCCCACGAGGCGGGGCAGCCGGCAATCGCGGCGAACGTGCTGCGGTGCATGGCCGGTCAGGAGCGCGTCCTGGGAGATCCCTACAGTGCGATCCGGCTGCTGCGGTCCGCGCTAACCGGTGCCCGCGATGCGATGAGTGCGACCGAGCGGGCGGTTCTGGCCGCAATGCTCGCCCGTTCCTACGGTGACCTCGGGGACCGGCGGGCGGTACAGAGCGCCAACGACCAGGCATATACGTTGATCGAGGAGTCACGCCCGGCGGAGGATCCGCCCTGGGCCTATTGGATCCAGCCGCACGCCATCGCGTTCTCCGCGGGTGACGCACTGCTGTCCACGGGACGGGCGGCCGAGGCTGTTCCCCATCTGCGGCGGGCGGTGGGCGAGGTCGAGGGCTTCCCCCGGGATCAGATCCTCTACCTGACCCGTCTGGGTACGGCACACGTCGACACCGGCGAGATCGACCAGGCCGTCGAACACGGACATCAGGCCATCGCATGCGCGGCCCCACTCGATTCCGGTACCGCCCGTGCCAACATCCAGACTCTGTGCCGGCATGTCCAGGCCACCGGCCACCGTGCTGCCGCCGACCTCGCAGACCATGCCCGCAGTGCTCTGGTCACAGCGCAGGCGTAGCCGTTCGGGAAAGGACGAGGAGGAGCCTGCCGTGAGCCCCGCCACCCGGCGCCCGGCTTCCGACGACCACCCCCGGTGGACCACACCGTCCGGCGCCAGCACGTGGAAACGACTTGTCGGGCCGCATGGCGAGGCTGGCGAGCGGTTGTCATCCCGCCTGCCACAGGTTACAGTTATTTCCGATACTGAGGAGGTGTGGTGGGTAGCTCGGGTGTGGTGGTCGGTGCCGAACGGATCGAGTCGATCCATGGCGATCGGGAGACAGTCACCGCGGCTCAGGCGGCCGTGGCTGCGGCCGTCGGCGCCGAGGTGGTCCTGAAACTTCCCGACGGTACCTACGTCCCCCTCCCGCCTGCGCTCACAAGGCTGGTCGCGGCCTCACTCCGCGAGCTGGCAGCGGGCCATGCGGTTACCATGCTGCCGTCCGAGGCGTTGTTGAGCCCCGCGGAGGCCGGTGAGCTCCTGGGGTTGTCGCGGCCGTTCGTCAGCCGGTTGCTCGACGCCGGAGAGATCCCGTCCGAGCGACTCCCCGAGAGCAGGCACCGCAGGGTGCGCCTGTCGGACGTTCTCGCTTTCCAGCAACAACGCGAGTCCAGGCGTGCGGGCCGGCGGATCATCGCCGAGGCCGCTGACGCGGCCGGTATCCCGTACTGACCGCTACGATGCTCATGCCCATGACCCGGGTACTCGTCGATACGAACGTGCTCTTCCCGTTCTCCGTCATGGATCTCATGTTCGCGCTCACCGAGGACGGCATCCACAACATTCTGTGGACCGATGCGCTCCTGGACGAATGGGAACGGGTCATTGTGCGCTCGGGACGGCGCTCGGTATCCTCGGCGGCGGCGGTCACCGCGGCGGTACGGAAATTCTTCCCCGAGTCGGAGGTTGCGTTCTGCGACTTCGCCGATCTCATCGTCGGCATGCCGGGAAAAGATCCGGACGACCGCGTCCACATGGCAGCCGCAGTCGCCGGGCATGCAACGCATATCGTTACGCGGAACGTATCTGATTTCCCTGAGGCTCCACTCGCAGAATACGGGATCATGGTCACCGACCCGGATACCTATCTATCAGCGTTCTTCCAGCGGTTCAGCGAAGAGATCGTATCGACCGTCGTTCGGCTCGCCGGTGAGAAACGTAATCCGCCGTTGAGCAAGAACGATCTTCTCGATCGCCTGGAACGGGCTGGCGTTGGTCGTTTCATCGCACTCGTGCGTCCCATGATATAGCCAGGTCGCTTAGTGGTCAGCGCCAGGCGGCGCCTCGCGATGCACGCACCCCAGACCCGCTCCTTGATCCGCCTTCCATTCGGTGCGACGAGTGGAAGGAAGACGTCAGGAGGCGCCAGTTTTCGGGCGGAAAATGTATGTCAACCATCCACTCGTGCTGGGCCGGCTACCCACCAAGGTGTCGCTGTTGTCACAGCGGCTAGCCATCCACGCGGGCGCTCTTACTGGCTGTCCGGGCGAAGCATGCGGGTCCGGCGGGCGTCTGCCATGTCGGGCGTCTGGACGTAGGCACTTCCGACGGGAAGCTGCTCGATGTCCTCCGCGAGTTCGCGGCCTGTCCTGGTGCGGAGGAAGCCGGCAGCCTTACGTGACTGCGGGTAGTTGATCCGATAGATAATCTTTGTGCCGGCGTTGGCCAGGACGTCGGGGTGAAAGTCATCGATGCCCTGGCTGGCAACGATGATCGCGATGCCGAACTTCCGGCCTTCCTTCATCAGCTTGGGGAGGGTCGCATCCTTCGCCAGCCGGTGGGCCTCGTCGAGCACGATGGCAAGACGCAGCTTTCCGGTCTGGCCCCAGGAGAACATGTCCTTGTAGACCTTGCGGAGCAGAAACGCACCGGCGGCGACCTGCGCCTGCTCGGCTTCGGCGAAGCCGCGAAGGTCGACGACGAGCCCATTCTTGATCATGTCCTGGACGTTCAGCCCGGTGTCATCCGTGAACAGGCCGTACTCCAGCAGCGGTCGGCACCGGGCGAGCACGTTGGCCACCCCGCGCTCCTTCTCCAGCTCCCCGATCCTGCGCTGGATCTCCTCCAGCGTGGGGATGCCCGTCGGCGGGGTGAGACGGCCGTGGCCGTGGGCCGTGTAGCCGGCCACCAGCGCCTGGTAGACGACGTCCCGCTGGATGTCCCCGAGTCCGCACACGTAGGCGAAGATCTCCGAGACGGACAGTGCGTTCATCTTGTATGCGTGGCGGCCGGCGTCCGCCGCCAGCTCGAACGGCGAGAAGGGCAGGCCTGCGACGGCGTCCTGCACACGCAGGGACTCCGGCCGGCGCGGGTCCTGCCCGAACTGGCCGTGGAAATCGATCACCAGTGTGGGCAGACCCTCCGCCGCCGCTCCCTGGAGCAGCCGGATCGTCGTCTCGGACTTGCCCTGTCCCGGAATACCGAGGATGAACAGGTGGGGGCTGCCCGTCGTGCTCGCCTCCCAGACGATGTCCTCTTCCGGAGGCAGTGTCCGACCCAGCGGCACCCGCACGACCGCCGGCCCCGCCGAAGACTCCGCCACCGTGTCGGCTCGGGCGCTCGTGCCATGCCCGGCCGAGCGCGCGCCCGCGTCACCTGACACGATGATCGGATCGACCATTCGCGGTGGTAGGACGTAGGCGGGACGGCGAGCATCCACATCCTCGTCCACCCCGAGGTCTCTGGCCGTGATGGTACGAATTCGGGTGCCGCCGACCTCGATGTCGGCGGTTCCGTCCTCGCGCAGGACCACGATGTAGCCACTGCGCTGGTAGCCGACCGTCAGACCGCTCGTCTCCAGTCGGTCGACGGCCTCCTGGATGCGGCCGAACTCCGTCGCCTCCGTGATCAGGCCACGGCGCGCGGACCGGCGCAGGTAGTAGCGCAGCAGGGCGGCGAGCCGAGCCCGCTGGAGCGGGCGGTCGATCCGGGCGGGTTCGGTGAAGAACAGCCGGTCGACGGTCTCGATCGTCGCGGCCACCTGCCCCGCGATGTCACGGGCAAGGTCCTCGCTGCCGAGCATGCCGCGCGACTTCACCTCGACGGCCTCGATGCTGACCCGGCGCGTGGTGGGGAACCGTACCAGGAGCAGATCGCAGCGTCGGGCCCGTTGACCGGCCTGGGCCTGGGCCTGGGCCTGGGCCTGGGCCTGGGCTTGGGACTGGCGCCGGGCGCGCGAGCCGAAAAGCTCCGGATGGGCGTCGACGGGGACGATGACCGTGTTCTCGAGGTCACCGAGACGACGCAGATACGCCACCGCCGCCGCGAGTGCGACGGCCTCCTTCGCGCGGTTGTCGTCACCGGTCGCGGCGAGGATCAGCCGGCCCGACACCAGCAGCAGCTCGTCGATGATCGACGATATGGACTCGCCCGGGCGGTGAAAGCCGAGCTCGGTCATGGCGCGCAGGAACATCTTCTCGACGTCCGCCCGGTGTGCGGTCGTGATGGCCATCTGGTGACCGAGCCCGTCGAGGAATTCGGGGGCGTAGTCGAGGATGTAGCGGCGCAGGTCGGTGGTGCGCATGGCTGGGTCGTCGAAGGTGTCCAGCCCAAGGAACCGGTCCAGGACGACCACCCAGTCGCACCGCTCGTGGGCGATGTCGAGCACGCGTGCGGTGTGGCCGCTGACCTCCATCCGCACCCTGGCGATGGCCGCGGACCGCGGCTCGTCCTGTGCCACCGGTCCGTCCTGCGCGGCCGATCCATCCCGGACCGGGGACCCAGCGGCAGGTGTCCTGTCGGCGGCGGCTACGAACAGCGACGTGACGGCCTCCGCGAACCGTCGGTGGATGTCCGTCAGCGGCGTGGAGTCCGAGCCGCGCGCCGGTGGAAAATCGATGCCGGTCACCCACCCGCCGTCCACGCCGAGCTCGGTGACAGGCCGGTTGATCAGGCCGCGGAACGAGACGCTGCCCCCTGTTGCCTTCGGGCTGCCGATGACCAGCTCGGGGCGGCTGACGTCGGTGAGGATCGCCAGGTGCGCGTCGCGTGCCGTGTCGATCGCGTCCAGCGGCGCGGCCAGGATCTCCAGCGCCGGATCGAGGAAACCGCGGCCGCGCCGTGCCCGGTTCTCGGCGAGCTCCTGCTGCAGCTCGCGCAGCCCTGACAGGGGATTGGTCTCCGAGGCACCTTCACCGAAGGCCTCCACCTGGATGTGCGGCGCGAGCGCGCCATCGTCGGCGGCGTTGACCGCTGTTGTCGCCGCATCACCACCGGTGTCGGCCGTGACGACCCGCAGCACCTCGGCGAGGAACGCTCCGCTGCCTGGATTGGTCGCCAGAATCCGCAGCCGTTCGGGTTGATGGTGTGTCTGCCGGTAGAGGCGGATGCGGTCGGCCAGCCGCGCGGCGGGGACCTCGCCCACGCTCACGTCAGCGCTGGGCAGACCGAGGGTGTTGACGACCTCGCTGATGGCGGTGGCCGGGTCCGGCTCACCGACCGGCAGGTAGAGGCCGTGGAGCAGTCGGAGGTTCTGCGCGAACACGTACGGGTTACCGTCGTCGTCGCTGAGCAGAAACGGCACGCGCGCCGGGCTGAGCCGGGCGAGCAGGTCGATGTCCACCTCGCCGGCCCGCTCCTTGTCGGACACGGCGCGTAGCTGGCGACGCCACGCTTCCAGCTCGGAGCAGTACGCGAGATACCAGGCCACCCGCAGCGGGTGCGTGGGCAGCACGACCAGCGCGTTCACCGGATCGCGCCGGCCGAGGTCGATCCGCAGGCGGAGCGTGTCCACGGTGGTGAGCGCCCGGGTGTCGGAGAGGCTGGAGTCACGGCGCAGCGCCCGCCCATAGGCGGCGGTGTAGCGGCTCGCCAGCGTCGCCAGCTCGTCGGTGACGTCGGCGACCTCGATGAGCCCGCGGCCCGGTTGCGCCCGCACCGCGTCGAAGAACTCCCGCCGGGCGGTCAGGAACGCCTTGCCCGCGCCACCTGGCCGCTCGGCGTCGACCAGGACTGCCCCGCTCGCGGAGAACGGCTGGCCAGCCGCAACCACTGCGCCATACCGGCCGACACTGTCTGGTTCGGCCAGGACCCGCTGGCCCAGCTCCCGCAACGCGACGCTGAGGGCGATCCGGGTGGCGTGGCCGCGGCCGAAGCGAAGCTGCAGGTAGGCCAGGTCGGCCTCCTGCCAGCCCTCGCAGGTCTCGGTCTCCGCGTCCGCGCCGGCCTGCAGGGCGCGCAGCCGCGCGATCGGGAGCGACAATGCGCTGTCCCGCCGGACGGTCGTACTCTCCGCCGGCTGTGCGTCGTCAAGGGAGAACTCCTGGCTCACCGCGTGTGCGGGCTGGCCGTCCCGCAATCGGAGCACCTGGTTGTTGCGGTCCAGCGCCTGGATCTGGACAACGACCACCGCCGGGACCCGCTCCGCATCCTCGGTGTCGAGCGCGACCGTCAGCCGATGACTGCGCGCGCTGGCCTTCCCATGCGCGCCGGGAAGCTCGACGTCGAAGTCCGTCTCCTCGCCGTAGTACGCCTCCGACGGGATGATCTCGACCCTCCACCGGGCCACGTCCTTCGGCTTGGCCGGCTCGGTCTTCCAGGTGATCTTGACGAACCCACCTCTGACCGAGCAGGCGGGCAGCGCGCCGTCCGGTCCCGCGCGCAGCCCCGTCCCGACCGGGATGATGCCGTCCGGGTTCGCGAACGGCTCGACATGCAGGGCGACGAGGTCGCTGTCCGCGGGCAGATCCAGCGGCCACCGGTCGAACGTGAGCTCACGGTTCTCGGGGGCGGCGAGGTCGCGCAGCCAGGTGCGTTCCGACAGGCGCGGCACCGCGACCACGAACCGCTCGATGTCCTGGTAGTGCTCGTCGTCCTGGCGCAGCGGGCAGTTGCGTAGCCGCTCGCGGGCGTCCTGCTGCGACCGCGCGGGCTTGACCAGCGCGGTTACGCAGGTGGCGTTGGCCTCGAGCCGGGACGCGAACGACGCGCCGCCGTGGTCGGGGATCAGGCCGACGAGGTGCAGCTGCGCACCCGCCGTGTGCTGGGCGTTGGCGACACCGCCGCCGTCGGCAGGGTCGTTCGCGGCAGCGCTCACGGCGAGCAGGTACTCGACCCGCGCCTGCCTCGACCGGGTGAATGCGCTTGGGCGTACGGTCTGCTGGACTTGGTCGTAGAGCTCACGCAGCGGACGGTCCAGGCGATGGTAGGTATCCCGGGCTATCTTGCCGAACAGCGCCACGAGGTCGATCGCCTCGAACGAGTTCTCCAGGCTGCTGGCCGCCGGGGTGTCGACGCCAGACGGTACGAGCAACAGGAGCGCGGCCGACTTGCGGTTGCGCAGCTCGATCGCGCGCTCGGGACAGATGACTGTGTCATCGTCGCTGTTGGCCGTGCCCAGGACGGCGACCGCTGCCGCGGCGGCCGTGGAGCCGCGCCCCGCTGCGGACGCCTGCGCCAGCGCAGCCTTCTCCCGGACGACGTGGCAGTCGGCATCTCGCAGGTGGTCCAGACGCAGGCAGCGACCGGGCGGGGCGCCACGCAGGAAGTCGGTCACCAGCTGCTCGGCCACCCGGGTGGCCAGCGCGGCGCTCAGGTCGGTCATCGCCGCGCTCCGGCTCCGGCTCCGGCTCCGGCAAGGGGATTGATCACGTACTGGGCGTTGAAGTCGTCCGAAAGATCGGTGAAGAAGCCCATCTGGCGCAGCCGGCCGGTGAACGCGACGAGATTGGTGTTGGCCACGGCCCGCGACGACGCGTCGTCGCGGGCGGCCGGGGGCCGGTCGATGAGCAGCCCCCAGCGGGACTCCAGCGTGGTGAGCAGGTCGGCCAGGCGCATCCGGGGCAGAACGTCTCCCTGTTCGGGGTCCACCAGGGCGCTCAGCAGCAGCGTGGTGAGCAGTTCGTCGGTCATCGCATACCGCCAGGCCCGCCGTCCCCGCAGGTTGCCGCGCAGCAGCCCGGCCTGCTTGCGCATGCCACCGGTGTTCCAGAACCACTGCCCAGCGGCCCTGATCGCGTGCTTCGTCTGCGACTGGCGGATCGCGGCGACGACCTGGTCGAGCTGCGAGTCGCCGGTCGCGGCCCGCGTGAGCTCGGCACGCGCATCCTCGTTCGAGCATCTGGTGATCTTCTTTGTCTCCTCGATGATCCGCTCGAGTTCGATGCCGGCCCGCCACTCGACGTACTGGTCACGGCGCATGTCCACGAGGGCGCGCAGCCAGTCGGGTCCGTGCTTGCCCTGCACATGGGGCTTGAGTTTCGCCTCGTTGCTCGCGTACCGGTCCAGGGTCTTGAGGAGCAGCATGTCGTCGAGGTAGGCGGGCAGCCGCTCCAGGTCCCGGTCGACGCACTCGCCTGCCAGCCGGTCGGAGTCGCCGCCGGTCTGCCGGGTGAAGTCGACGTAGATCTCGGTCTGTGCGGGCGCGAGGTCGACACTGAGATCAGCTGGCGTGCCCTCACCCCGGCACAGGTCGTTGACCAGCGTGAACAGACGCAGCGTCGTGGTGAACAGGCCGATGTTCACCAGTGCCGCCAGGTGGCGCGCCAGCGCGATGGTGGGCAGCCGGTGCCGGTAGACGGTGACGAAGTCCACCAGCTGATCGCCGAGCGTGATCATTACACCCGGCATGACCGGATCCCAGTCGAGCGCAGACCGGGCCGGCAGCGGCCTGCCGGGCGTGAAGCCCTCGAGGTAGTAGAGGCTGAGCAGGACGTTGGCATCCAGATCGGCGGTCGCCTCGTTGAACTCCGGGACGGCACTGTCGGAGATCGACACCCCACGCCCGAACGCCTCCAGGAACAGCGACCTGAGCTCCCCGGCCGGGTTCGGCCTGCCGCGGCGCGCGAGCGCGTCGGTCAGCAGGCGGTAGACGACCAGGTGCACCTTGCGGTGCCGGGCACCCTCCACCGGGAGTCCGGCCCGGTATGCGCCGATGTGGATGGGCTGGACTGCCGCCAGTTGCACGTCCCGGCGACCGCGCCCGCCATGGCCGAGCCGGACCACAGTCGTGTTCACCCACTGTTCGAGCAGCGCCCGCCCGTGCTCATCGTCAAACCCGCGCAGGGCGGGATGGCCGGCGAGTGTCTCGATGTACGAACCCGGATCGGTGGGCCGCGCGTCCGACCGGCTGAGCCGCCGGCCGTTGGTGACCACCATCTCGAACAGCACGGGCAGGAACCGGTCGACGTCGAAGTCGTTCAGCTCGACCCCGGTGAGCCGTTCGAAAGAGTACGACCGGAGGTCCTTGGGCAGGACGAGCGTCATCGGTCAGCTCCCCAGCAGCTCGATGGTCGCGCCGGTCACCGCGATGGCGTTGCGCCGGCCGTTGGGCTCAATGACGATCACCTTGGACGCCGGCTGCAGCGTGAGGCTCGACCGGAAGAGCCCGAGTTCCTCGAGGAGCGGCATCACTTCGGGATTGGTTGGCAGGTAGCCGGCGGCGGCCCGCATCAGCAGCTCGAACAGGTCGATGTCGACGGTCATGCGGGCCTGCCCGGAGATGTGCCGCAGCACGAACACCTCGGCGGCGGTCTCGACGAACCGGTCGTCGACCGGGGTGAGCGTGACCTCGAACTCGTCGAGCGAGAGAACCTTGACCACGGCGCCGCCATCCTCGGCAGGCTCACCGACGGAGACGGCGACGCCGTCTCCGTCGTAGCCGACGGGCCCGATGCAGCGCGACAGCCCGCGCAGCAACGTCCGGGCGAGCACGTCGCCGGTCCTGCTGCCGGTCCTGCCGGCGTTCTGGTCGGCGTTCTGGCCGTCGGCCCCGCCGCCGCGGTGCTGGGTGGCCAGCACGGCCCGGAACTCCTCGAGGTAGCGGTAGGGGCTCAGGCATCCGGTGCCGGCCAGGTCGGGGTCCGGCGCCGTGAAGTAGAGCCGGCGCTTCGCGCGCGCCATGTCCGTGGCGGTGCGCGCGTCCGGAGCCAGCGCTCGCTCCAAGCGAGCAGCGGCGACCGCGGCCGGGTCGAGCTCCCGCCACTCATCGAGCAGCCGGTCCCGCCCACCTGAGGCGTCGAACGCGAGCGAGCTGAAGTGACGCTCGGGGGTCGCTGGGTTCCCCGGCCCGTCGCCGATCTCCCGGTGGATGTCGACGCAGCCGAGGTCAGCGGTCACCAGGTAGGCGAGGGTCGAACGCAGGTCACGGATGGTAGGGCGGCGGCCGCGACGCAGGTGGGAGGTGAGCACCAGGCGGTGCAGCCGATCCTGGGCACGCTGCGCCCCAAGCTCGCGGGCGTTGCGGACGATGGGACAGCGCTGTTCGGCGGCACACGCGGCACACGCCGACCACATGTCGTCGGTCATCAGCGCGTCCAGCAGCCGTACCGTCAGCGAATCGGCCGCCGCGCCCAACGATGCCATCGACCGGCCCTTGAGGTCGACCCGCACGATCCCCGAGCCCTCGGCGCCGCTCCCGTCGGTGCCGCCACCTTCCGCAAGCACCTTCGCGATCTGCGGATAGCGCGGCGCCTCGCGCTCCAGGAAGTCCAGGAGCCGGCCGTCGTTGGCGGCGATGAGCGCGGTGTAGCCGCCCGCCCGGTGGGTGTCGTTGACGGGGTCGAGCGCGCGGTGGAGCAGATCGTCCGCTGACATGCCCTCGTGGGATTCGCTGGCGTCGTAAACGGAGGCGTACTCGTGACCGTCGAGGTCCATCCGCCAGCCAGCCGCGTCGCTGGCGCGCACCCGCGCGCCCCGACCGCGCAGGAACTCGCCGAGACGTTCGAGGAAAGCGGTCTTGCCGTCGCCCGGGTTCCCGCTGAAGACCACCAGCTGCGGGCGGCCCTCGACGATGCGCGGGACGAGCCGCCCATCCAACCGGGTCGGTACATACGTCCGCACGGCGAAGTCGGAGTCGAGGCCGCGGTTGCCGCGGTTACCCAGCCTGCTGTTCCGGAAGAGCTGGCGAATCTCGTCCACGGCCGGATTCACGACCCAGCTTCGCTCCTTCCGCTCGTGCGGCGGCTCCCTGCGCTCCGTCCGGCTTCCGTGCTGGTTCTGCTCCTTCTCGACCCCCGGTTCGTCTTCTCGCCGTGTCGGGAGCGGGAGCGGGGGCGGGGGCGCGAGCGCGTGCGCGACGGCGTCGCGGAACGCGGCGGCCGACGCGAAGCGCCGTTCGGGGTCCGGGTCGCAGGCGCGCAGGAGGACGTCGAACAGGCCGGTGTCGCCCACGGCACCGACCTCCACGTCGGCGGGTCGGACAAGCTGCCACTTGTTCGGGAACTGCGCCCCGTCGACCAGGTAGGGAAGTCGGCCCGTCAGCGCCTCGAAGCACACGACGGCCAGGGAGTAGAGGTCCGCCGCCGGCGACCAGGACAGGCCGGCCGCGATCTCGGGTGCCTGGTATGACAGCGTGCCGACGACGCTGCGGTCAGCGTCGCTGGTCGCCACCCCGAAGTCGATGAGCGTGGCCCGGTCGTCCGTGTCAACGATGATGTTGTTCGGTGAGATGTCGCGGTGCAGGACGTCCCGGTGGTGGGCGTACTCGAGGGCGTCCAGCATGTCGGCGAGGATCTTCTGGCATGCGGCGAGGTTGCCGCGCAGGGTCGCACCGAGCTCCGACACCGTCCGGCCGTCGACATACTCGGCGATGAGTGCCGGGCCAGGAGGGTCGAGCAGGTACCCGGACACGCCCACGATCCGGTCGTGCTTCAGCTTCTGCAGCAGGGTCAGCTCGCTGCGGAGGTAGTCCAACAGACGAGCCGATTTCATGATCTTGAGTGTGTGATAGATCTCGAAGCGGCGGTCGATCATGAGCCAGGTCGTGGCGGTGGCGCCGTCCCCGAGCCTGCGGACCAGCTCGTACTTGTTGTTGTCGATCCGCGCGCCGGGCGCCGGAAGCACCGCGCGCTTTTTCTCCTCGCGCAGGTGTGCGAGGAGAAGGTCAGCGGCCTGACGGGCCTCCGGCCGGTCGGTGGGATTCTGCGCCAGGCAGGCGGACAGCACGTCACGGACCTTGGCCGGCAGCGATGGGGGAGCGTCGGGGACGAGCGGAGGGTCGGACTGGCGCAGCTCCCACCAGGCAAGCAGGCACAGCGCCAGCGAGTAGACGTCGGACGGGTAGCCCGCGGCGTGCGCCGTGACTCGACATTCCGGGGCGCGGTACGGGCGGCCGAGGTGGTCGATCTCGTCGGCGTCGAAGATGGTTCCCGAGTTGGCGATCTTGGCGATCAGCAGCTCCGAGAAGGTCACCTTGTTCGCCCCGTCGGGTAGCCAGATCCTGCTCGGATGCAGCGCGCGGTGCGCGATACCTTCGGCGTGCATGTCGGCAAGGCCTGCGTAGGCGTCCGCGGCGACCTCGGTGAACACGGCGAGCGCCGGACGTTCACCGGCGACGATCCGGCGCCGGATCGTCTTCTGGGAGGGTGCGGGCGGGTGCATCGGCACCACCCATATCTGGTCGTCGTTGACGCCGACATACGGGTCGACGGCGAAAACGCGGCCCAGCGGCGCGAGCCGCTGCATCGCGTGGTATTCGCGCAGGATCAGCCTGTCGCTCTCGGCCAGCTCCGCCGCGGACAGGCCCTGGCGCTGGTAGGTCAGCAGAATCCGGATGCCCCCGTCGCGGTGCTCGCCCACATACCGTGGGCCGCGTGGTGTCGGCTCGATGTCGCCGAGAATCCGGTAGTTGCCCAGCTGTGTCGGCCGCAGCGGCCGTTCCGGCAGCCCTTCGATCATGGCCAGAATACGGTCGCGGACAGGTCGGAGATCTATGCGCGTGGCAGTGGACCGGTCGAACTGAACGAGCGTCTGCTCGCATCCGACCAGACGGACCACCCGGTCGGCGGCACGCGGGTCTGCCACGTCGAACCTGACGTCAGGCGAGGACAGCACGACGAGGTACTCGACGATGTGCGGCTGCTTGTCCTGATGCCCGCCGCCGGCCCCGCGCATCGGTTCCCGACGGTGCCGGCGCAGCAGCCGGTCGATGTTGCCCGCCAGGACACGCGCGACGCCATTCGCCTGGTTGATTGGGCTGCCCAGCTCCTTGTGCGTCTGTCGGTCGTACCAGCGCTCCTCGGTGCCGAGCAGTTCGCCGTGCCAGGATTTCTCCTCAATGACCGTCACGCTGTTCGGGCCGACGACGATGAAGTCGGAGTCGCGCGTGTTCGTCCCGCCGACAAGCTGACGGCCGCAGACGACGGTCCACTCGTCGCCGAGATGGTCGCGTAGGTATACGGCGGTCGCCTCCTCGCCCGGCCCGCCCCATGGACCGTGACGAATGATCCTCGCCGCCAACGTCCGCCCCCCTGCCTTCCGTGAATCCCGCGATCCCGCGCCCGACTCCCGACGACAAACCCCCTGGCCGCCCACACCGTGCGGCGCCAGCACGTGGAAACGACCTGTCGGGCCGCATGGCGACGCTTCCGGGGGCGCTTGGTCGTCGCACGTCCGAGGAACGTACTGTCTCATCCCGCTGGAGACTATGACAGAGGGTGTGGACTGCCCGCCAAGCCCGCAGCGGTCTGGCCGTTCCGATGCTACCCACCGGTCGATTGCCATCTATCGGTAGATTGCTACTGCCATTCGATGAGGTCGTCCATCCGGGCGCCGAGGCGTTCGCGGGTGTATCGCGCCACGCCCTCGATGTGATCCCGCATGAAGGTGCTGGCCTGGCCGCTGTGGCCGGCCGCGATGGCTCGGGCCAGCCTGAGATGATCATCGGCGATCAGGTCGTGCATGATGCGGGGATCATCGACGGTGGCAACGTGGTGACTCACGATCTGGCCCATGGTCTGCAGAGTCAGCTCGAGCACCCGGTTACCGACAAGCGACGCCACGGCGCCGTGGAACATCGCATGCTCCTGTACGAAACGGGCCAGCTCCTCGGGCGTCTCGCGGACCTCGTTGAGCTCGAGATACGGGGCCATGGCGGCCACGCGGGCGGTGCGGTCACTCGCGCGGGCGGCTCGCTCGGCGAGAATGCACTCGGCGAACATCCACGCGTCGAACAGCTCGTTGTACGTGGCTCCCGCCATGTGGAAGTACAGGGTCGAGATGCGGCCGAGGTTGGCCGGATGGACGCTGCCGACCACCGGCCCTCCTCCGGGTCCCCGGCGGATCGAAATCAGGCCCTGGACCTCCAGCAATCGCAGGCCTTCGCGCAGCGACTCTCGGCTCACACCGTATTGTTCGAGCATCGCGCCTTCGGTGGGAAGCCCGTCGCCGGGTTGCAGGCCCTGGTCGATGATGGTCCGCACGACCTCGCGGGCGAGGCTTTCCGACGTCTTGAGTGTGCGCAGTACCGCGCCGTCGGCCGTGATGGCGATACAGCCACGCGTCGGGACCGCCGAGGAATGGCCGTTGCGTCGCGCAGCCTCGTCGGGCCCGGCCGGTATCGGGCTCTTGCGGCTCCTGTCATTGCTAGGCATGAGCCGAGGCCACTGTCGAGGCCATTGTCGATGTCATCAGCTGAGGATCCTCAGCTCGCCGGTCACGTCCAGCCCCTGCTCGGCCAGCCGCGGCCGCAGGTGGGCGGCCAGGCGGTCCCAGGGCATCTGTTCGCCGGGCCGGACCGGCGCGATGTCGGGCAGATCCCGGAGTGTCCTAGACTGGGTCGTCACGTCCGAAACCCCTCGTCGTCCTTTTCCCCGGCAGCTGTCAGCGGGCGTCCCGGCCGAAGGCGTTCTCGCTCCGGTGAGCCTGGCGAAGTAGGCCCTTGACGTCAATTTATCATGATGTTTAAGCTAGCGCCCACGTCGCTACCAGGGGATGTTGAGGGAAACCATGGGCGTCAGGCAGCCAGACGGCGATCCCGACGGTGCGCAGGATCTGGAGGCCTTCCGGCGGCGTGCACGCAGCTGGCTTGCCGAACACGCGCCATCGCGGGAGGGCCTTGGCCCGGGCGCCGGAGCCGAGGGCGCCCAGGGCGCTTCCTACGACGTGTCGGTCTTTCACGACCTCTCCTTCGACGACGAGAAGGCGTTGATCGAGCGGGTGGCGGGCTGGCACCGGCAGAAGATCGACGCGGGGTTCGGCGCGTTGGGCTGGCCGCGGGAGGACGGTGGCGTGGGGCTCGGGCCGGAGTTCGTCGAGGCGTTCGCCGCCGAGGAGACGCGCTTCGCCGTCCCGCCCGCCCATGAGCTGGTGTCGGTGACGGTGCATCTGATCGCGCCGACCATCGGTCTTGTCGGCACGCCCGAACAGCGTGATCGCCTCTTGCGGACTTTTCTGCGTGCCGAGCGTCTGTGCTGCCAGCTCTTCTCCGAGCCGGGGGCCGGATCCGACCTGGCGGCGCTGGGGACCCGTGCCGTCCGCGACGGCGACGGATGGGTGGTCAACGGGCAGAAGGTGTGGAGCTCGGGGGCGCAGTTCGCCGCCTGGGGCATGGTGCTGGTGCGGACCGACCCGGACGTTCCCAAACACGCGGGCATCACCGCGTTCCTGCTGCCGCTCGACACGCCCGGGGTGACGGTGCGGCCGTTGCGTCAGATGTCGGGTGGCACGTCCTTCAACGAGGTCTTCCTCGACGACGTCCGGATCCCGGACTCGCTGCGTCTGGGGGCGGTGGGGGCGGGCTGGAAGGTGGCCCTGACGACCCTCGGCTTCGAGCGGGAGGCGACCGGCGGGCACAGCGGCGTCGGGGGCGGGTGGCGGCAGCTGGCTCCGCTCGCCTGCGCGCTCGGCCGATTCGATGATCCCCTGGTGCGCCAGAAACTGGCCGACGTCTACATCAGCGAGCGGCTGGCCGAGGTGGCGTCGCTGCGGGAGGCCGCCGGGCGGGCGTCCGGGCGTCCCGGCGGACCGGAGGGGTCACTGCGCAAGCTGCACTGGGTGCGGAGTCTGGCGCTTGCCTCGGTGGCGGCGGAGGCGGTGCTGGGGGCGCGTCTGGTGGCCGACACCGGTGAGTGGGGCACGTTCGCGTGGACCGCGCACATCCTGGGCGCTCCCGGATATCGGATCGCCGGTGGTTCGGACGAGATCCAGCGCACCATCATCGCCGAGCGGCTCCTCGGGTTGCCGAGCGAGGAACGGGTCGACCGCAACCGGCCGTGGCGGGAAATTCCCCGGTGACGGGGCCGACCGGGGACGAGCCGATGCTTGCGGGCAAGGTGGCGCTGGTGACGGGAGGCAGCCGGGGGCTGGGCCGACAGATGGTGCTGGCCTTCGCGCAGGCCGGTGCCGACGTGATGATCACTAGTCGGAAGCTGGCCGGCTGCGAGGCGCTTGCCGATGAAGTACGTCGCAGGACCGGCCGGCGAGCATTTCCCTACGCCGCCCACGTGGGGGACTGGGACGGGATCACCGGGATGGTGGACGCCGCCTACGGCGAGTTCGGTCACGTCGATGTGCTGGTCAACAACGCGGGGATAGCGCCGCTGTACCCGAGCCTGGAGCAGGTCAGCGAGGAGCTGTTCGACAAGGTGATGGCCGTCAACCTCAAGGGCCCGTTCCGGCTCACCGCCCTGGTGGGCAGCAGGATGGTGCGTGACGGTGGCGGCTCGATCATCAACGTGAGCAGTGTGGCGGCGATCCGCCCGACCCCGAGAGACCTTCCGTATGCTGCTGCCAAAGCCGGGCTGAACACGTTGACAACCGGGTTCGCGCTGGCGTTCGGACCGGCGGTCCGGGTGAACACAATCATGGCCGGGCCGTTTTTCACCGATATCAGCGAGGCGTGGGATGCAGAAGCCTTCGAGACGCTCGCGCGCCGGTTCCCGCTGCGCCGCGGTGGACAGCCGGACGAAATTGTCGGGGCGGCGCTGTACTTCGCCTCACGGGCGTCAAGCTTTACCACCGGGGCGGTGCTGACCGTCGACGGTGGCCAGGCGACCACACCCTACGACGCGGATATCACCCACAACTTACCGTAAATAATATCACCCGTGTTCATCGTCATAAACACGGGTTAGAAAGGCTGAGGAGGCGGCGTGGTCTGGGATATGGATCTGGCGTCGAGTGAGGAACGCGAGCAGTTACGCCACGCCGTCCGGGCGTTTCTGGCGGAGCATTCGCCGCAGACCGAGGTCCGGCGGCTGATGGAGACCCCTGAAGGCTTCGACCGGGAGGTCTGGTCGCGGCTGGCGGGCGAGCTGGGTGTCGTCGGCCTGCTCGTCCCCGAGGAGTACGGCGGGGCCGGGGCAGGTGTCGGCGAGGTCGGCATCGTCCTGGAGGAGATGGGGCGCGCCCTGCTGTGCGCGCCGTACCTGTCCACCGCCGTGCTCGCCACCGGTGTTCTGCTCCACCTGGACGACGAGGCCGCCCGCACGGACTACCTGCCGGGTATCGCCGCCGGCCATACCGTCGCGACCGTCGCGCTCGCCGAGGAGTCGGTTCGCTGGGATGCGGCAGGCGTGGCCGCCACCGCGACCCACGATGGGTCGGGATGGCGGCTGCGGGGGACGAAGATGTTCGTCCTCGACGGGCTGCACGCCGATCTCCTCCTCGTGGCCGCCCGCACCGGCACCGGCGACGACGGCGACGGCGGCGCCCGCACCGGCGACGGCGACGGCGACGGCGGGGTCAGCCTGTTCGCGGTCGAGGGCACCGCGCCCGGCCTGCGCCGGACGGCGATGCGGACGCTGGACCCGACCCGGCGCCAGGCACGCCTTGACCTCGACGACGTGCCGGGCCGTCTGCTCGGCGCGCCGGGCGGTGCGCAGCCGACGTTGGCGTACCTCGTGCACCTCGCCGCCGTCGCCCTGGCCTGCGAACAGGCCGGCGGCGCGGCGCACGTGCTGGACATGGCGGTCGGATACGCGAAGACGCGGGTGCAGTTCGGACGTCCGATCGGGCAGTTCCAGGCGATCAAACACCGCTGCGCCGAGATCGCGCTGGAACTCGACGCTGCCCGCTCGGCGGTGGCATACGGGCTGTGGGCGGCCCAGGAACACGAGGTGGAGCTGGCGGTGGCCGCATCCGTCGCGAAGGTCCGCTGCTCGGAGGCTTTCGCGTTCGCGGCGGCCGAGAACATCCAGGTGCACGGGGGTATCGGGTTCACCTGGGAGCACCCCGCCCATCTGTACTTCCGCCGAGCCACCAGCAGCGAGCTGATGTTCGGTGACCCCGCCCACCACCGGGAGCAGCTCATCCGCCATCTCACGGTCGAGGCCGGACCGTGACCGTGGACGAGGAGTTCCACCACCGGGACCGGTGTGCGATCGTCGGCATCGGCGCGACCGACTATTCGCGTGCCTCGGGCCGCAGCGACCTGACGTTGGCGACGCAGGCGGCCCTGGCCGCTCTCGATGACGCCGGGTTGTCCCCGCGTGACGTCGACGGCATCGTCCGCTGCGACATGGACACCGTGCGCCAGCACGATCTTGCCGACGCGCTGGGCATCCAGGATCTGACCTACTGGTCGGAGGTCGGTCCGGGCGGGGTGGCGCCGTGCGCGATGGTCGGCCAGGCGGTGGGCGCCATCCTGTCCGGCCAGGCCACGACGGTGCTGGTGTTCCGGGAGCTCAACGGCCGCTCCGGGCGCCGGTACGGGTTGTCGTCCACCGTGGACGCGCAGGTTGGTGGTGCGGGTAGCTACGACGAGTTCTTCGCCCCCTACGGACTGCTCACTCCAGGGCAGATCTTCGCGGTGATGGCCCGGCGACACATGATCGAGTATGGGACGCGGGCGGAGGAGCTCGGGCACATCGCGCTGGTCTGCCGGGCCCGGGCGAACGCGAACCCCGCGGCGCAGATGCACGGGCGTGCGCTGTCGATGGACGACTACCTGGCCGCCCGGATGATCGCCGATCCGTTGCGGCTGTTCGACTTCTGTCTGGAGACGGACGGGGCGTGCGCGCTTGTCGTGACGAGCGCGGCCCGGGCGCGCGACGGCCGCAAGCCGCCGGTCCTGATCCGGGCGGTGGCGCAGGGCAGCGGCCGCAACCCTCAGCCCGGCGTCCAGTTCCCCGTCCTGATGCGGGAATCGATCACCGAGCTGCCGGCCCGGTCGGTCGCCCGCACGCTCTACCGCCGCGCCGGCCTTGGTCCGCACGACATCGACGTCGCCCAGATCTACGACTGCTTCACGATCACGGTGCTGCTCCAGCTCGAGGACTGGGGATTCTGCCCGAAGGGCGAGGGCGGGCCGTTCGTCGCCGGCGGCGGGATCGACCTCGGCGGCCGTATCCCGATCAACACCGGCGGCGGGCATCTGTCCGAGGGCTACCTGCACGGCATGAACCACATCCTCGAGGGTGTCCGCCAGCTACGCGGCGAGTCGACGTCGCAGGTGCCCGGGGCCGAGGTCTGCCTGATCACCTCCACGCCGCTGCCCCCGGGCAGCGCCCTTCTGCTCCGGGCGGCATGACGTGGGAGGCGGCGGGGCGGGCGGCGGGGCGGGGCCTGCCCGAGTGGCGGACCCGCGCCTTGTCCCCAGGGACGACGACCGGGACACCGGCGGCTTCTTCCAGGCCGCCCGGCGCGGTGAACTGGTCGTGCGGATGTGCAACGGGTGCGACGGCCTTCTGCACATGCCCAGGGCCTACTGCCATACCTGCGGGAGCTGGGACGGGCGCTGGCAGTCGGTGGCCGGCACCGGGAGCGTCTACTCCTGGACGGTGGTCACCCACCAGGTACATCCGTTCTTCCCGGTGCCCTACACGGTGGTCCTCGTCCAGCTCGACGACGTTCCGGCCGCCCGTCTTGTCGGTCACCTGCCCGGCGCGTACCCGATCACCGCCGGGCAGCCGATGCGGGTCTGGTTCGAGACCGTCGCCGACGGTGTCGTCATCCCCCAGTGGAAACCACAACTACCGTCTGTAGAACTACTGTCTGTAGAACGGTCGTCTGTGGAGAGTAAGAGATGACCATGAGGACGCGTGCGGCAGTGCTGTGGGAAGCGCCCGGCCGGTGGGAGGTCGGCGAGGTCGAGCTGGACGAGCCGAGGGAGAACGAGGTTCTCGTCCAGCTGGCCGCGAGCGGCTTATGCCACTCCGACGACCACTTCGCCAAGGGCGACATCAGTGTCGCCACCCTGCCGTTCGTCGGCGGCCATGAGGGAGCCGGTGTCGTCGAGGCGGTGGGACCGGGCGTGCGGACGCTCAAGCCCGGCGACCGCATCGTCACCTCCTTCGTCCCCGGCTGCGGGCGCTGCCGGTGGTGCGCGTCCGGCCAGCAGAACCTCTGCGACAACGGCGCGCTGATGCTCACCGGCAGCCAGCTCGACGGCACCTTCCGGATGCATGTGGACGGTCGTGACGTCGGCCAGGGGGGCTGTGTCTCCACCTTCTCCGAGTGGAGCGTGATGCCCGAGGCCTCCTGCGTGAAGATCGACGATGACGTGCCCTTCCAGGTCGCCTGCCTGGTCGGATGCGGGGTGCCCACCGGGTGGGGTTCCTCGGTCCGGGCGGCCGGCATCGTCCCCGGCGACGTCATCATCATCGTGGGTACCGGCGGGGTCGGCATGAACGCGGTCCAGGGCGCCCGCTACGTCGGAGCCACCCGGGTCATCGCCGTCGATCCCGTCCCTTTCAAACGGGAACTTGCCATGAAGATGGGGGCAACCGACGCGTTCGCCGACATCGAGCCGGCGGCCGAACTGGCACGCAGCATCACCAACGGGCAGGGCGCGGACGCGGCCGTGGTCACGGTCGGCGTCGTGACCGGGCAGCATCTCGCCCAGGCGTTCGCGGCCATCCGCAAAGGCGGAACCGTCGTCGCCACCGCCGCCGGCAACCAGAACGAGACGGGTATCCCAGTCAACCTGCTTGAGCTGACGATGTACCAGAAGCGGATCCAGGGGGCGATCTACGGCATGGGTTCCCCGGTGCGTGAGATCCCGCTGATGATCGACCTCTACAAGCGGGGGGATCTCAAACTCGACGAGCTGGTCACCCGTACCTACCCGCTGGAGGAGATCAACCAGGGTTACGAGGACATGCACGCCGGGCTGAACATCCGTGGCGTCGTCACCTTCAACTGACGGTCACCTTCAGCTGACGGTCACCTCCGACTGACGGGATCTCACGGCGATGAGGACACGTGCGGCGGTGCTGTGGCCCGATCGGTCGCAGTGGAGCATTGAGGAGATCACCCTCGACCCGCCGGCCGCGGGTGAGGTCCTGGTCCGGATGGTGGCCACCGGCCTGTGCCACAGCGACCACCACCTGCTCGACGGTGGGTATCCCGGCGCGCGCCGGCCGGTTATCGGCGGCCACGAGGGAGCGGGCGTCGTCGAGGCCGTCGGAGCCGGGGTGCACGCAGTTCGTCCCGGCGACCATGTCGTGCTCAGCGTTCCGTTGCCGCCGTGCGGGGCGTGCGCCGCATGCCTCGACGCCCTCCCGTACCTCTGTGAGCGGGGTGCCCTGATCGGGCAGGGCTTCCAGATCTCCGACGGCACCGCCCGCCATCATGCCCGCGGCGAGGATCTGAGCGTCTTCGTGTTTCTCGGTACCTTTGCCGAGCACACGGTCGTCAATGAGGCGAGCTGCGTCGTCGTCGATCCCGCGCTGCCTCTTGAGGCCGCCTGCACCATCGCCTGCGCCGGTGTCACCGGATGGGGAGCCATCCTGAACACCGCCGAGGTTCGTGCCGGCGACACGGTCGTGGTGGTCGGGGTCGGCGGGATCGGTGCGAACGCCGTCCAGGCCGCTCGTTTTGCCGGCGCCCGCTCGATCGTGGCCGTTGATCCCGTTCCCTTCAAGCGAGGTGTCGCGAAACGGCTCGGTGGCAAGCCTCGGGGAGGCGGCGACGGTGGTGACCGACATGACGGCCGGCCGGATGGCGAACACGGTCGTCATGGCCATGGCGGTCGGTGACGGCCGCTGCATCGAGGCGGCCCTGTCCCTCGTGGGAAAGCGCGGCCGGGTGGTCGTGGTAAACGTCCATCCCGCCGATGAGAACACGGCCACGATCAATTTGCGGAACCTGCAGAGCCTGGAGAAGCAGATCGTCGGCTGTCTCGCCG
>NZ_CAUVXL010000010.1:0-5960 GCF_963555915.1 Protofrankia sp. Cas4 | reverse complement strand
ACACTCGACTAGTCGTCGGCAGCGTCAGATGTGTATAAGAGACAGATCGAGTCGTCGACGACGACAAGGCGGCGGCCGTCGATGACATCACGCAGCGGATTGAGCTTCAGCCGGATCCCACGCTGGCGGATCGTCTGCGACGGTTGGATGAACGTCCGTCCCACATAGGAGTTCTTCACCAGCCCGTCGCCGTACGGGATGTGGCTGGCCTCGGCAAAGCCGACCGCTGCGGGCACGCCCGACTGCGGCACCCCGATCACGAGATCGGCGTCCGCCGGCGCCTCGTGGGCGAGTGTCCGCCCGACCTCGACCCGGGTCGCGTGCACGGAACGGCCCGCGATCGTGGTGTCGGGACGAGCGAGGTAGACGTACTCGAACAGGCATCCGTGCGGTGTCGCCGGCGCAAACCGGTGCGAGCGCGGCCCGTCGGCGTCAATGACGATCAGTTCACCGGGTTCGACCTCGCGGACGAAACCGGCGCCGACGATGTCGAGGGCAGCGGTCTCACTCGCCACGACCCAACCGGTGTCCGGGCCGTCCCCGCCGAGCCGACCCAGCACGAGCGGATGCACACCGTGGGTGTCCCGGGCGGCGTACAGGGTCGAGGTGTCGCAGAACACCAGCGAGAACGCGCCGGCCAGCCGGGGCAGCACGTCCATGGCCGCTTCTTCCAGCGTCAGGCCGGGATGCGCGGCCAACATCGCGGTGATCAGGTCGGAGTCCGTCGTCGCCCGGATCGGGCCCCTGACGGTGTCGGCGAAGTCCGCGGCCAGGGTCGCGGTATTGGTGAGGTTGCCGTTATGACCCAGTGCAACCGCTCCACCGCCGTGCGACGACCGGTAGGACGGCTGGGCATTGTCCCAGGTCGACGATCCGGTGGTCGAGTAACGGGTATGGCCCACGGCCAGGTGCCCGGTCAGGCTCGCCAGGGTCACATCGTCGAAGACCTGGGCGACCAGCCCCAGTTCCTTGAAGACGACGACCGTCCGGCCGTCGGCGACCGCGATACCCGCCGCTTCCTGGCCCCGATGCTGCAACGCGTACAGTCCGTAGTAGGTTAGGTTCGCAACGTCCTCATCCGGAGCCCACACCCCGAACACCCCGCAGGCGTCCCGCGGACCTGGATCATCGACGTACTCGCGGGCCCAGTCCCCGGCATCACGGTGCTCAGTGGTCGCCGCCGGAAGCCGGCTGTCGCTGCGGGAGACATCCGCTGGTTCGACATGCGCCGTCGGACGGGCAGAGTTGGACATCGAACAGTCACCGACGTCGGGCAACACAGCTCCTTGGGACGTCGTTCACACTGGTCCACAGCCCACGCTAGCAGCGCCAACCCGCCCGACACCTGTCGATCTCCAACTCATGCGGGACACCACGGACAGGTCCGGTCCGGGTAGTCCCTCGAGCACCCGAAGCACATGCGCAACGCTGAAGCATATGTGCAACACTGCAGAGCATGACGATCGTCGGCCTCCGCGAACTGCGGACGAACGCCAGTGACGTGATCCGCCGGGTGGAAGCAGGCGAGCGGGTGACGGTCACAGTCGACCGCCGTCCCGTCGCGGAGATCATCCCATTGCGGCGTCGCACCTGGCTTCCGCGTACGGAAGCCATCGCACTTCTGCGCCAGGTCCAGCCCGACCCTGCGATGGAGGACCTGCTCGCCGAGCTCCGGGAAGAACGAGTCGGCGATAACGAGTGAAAATCCTGCTGGACACGTCGCTATTAATCACTATTCATGAGAAAACCGCCCCAATACTGCCGGACGAGGCCACGGATGTAGCCGTGTCCGTGGCCTCCGTCGCAGAACTCACCATCGGCGTACTAGCCGCGACAGACCCGGACATCCGCGCGCAACGACTTGCCACGTTGTCAGCCGTTGAACGCAGTTATGAACCTCTTCTCATCGACACCGACGTTGCCCATACGTATGCCCGCCTTGTAGTGAAAATCAAGGCGTCCGGTCGCAAACCGCGCGTCATGGACACCCTGATCGGGGCTACGGCGATTGTCCATGAATGCACCGTCGCAACCAGGGACGAGGATTTTCACGCCCTTGGCGACGCGGGGGTCCCCTTCGTGATCGTCTGATCCGCCGCAAAGGCCGGCCGAGAGCTCACCGGCCACGTGTTCTGCCACAGCGGGCGGTCCAGCGACGCAATTTACAGCAACGGAATTTCCAGTAGCGGAAGGTAAGGACGCAGGTCGGCGCGGAAGCCGCTGGCCCGCACGCGACCGTCCGCCACCGCGTCCACCCAGCTCAGGCGGCCCACGGCGACATCGACGAAGGTGACCGGATCGGTTTCGACCACGTTCGGCGGTGTGCCCCGGGTGTGCCGCGGACCGTCGACGACCTGCACCGCCGCGAACGGCGGCACCCGTACCTCGACGCAACGCCCCGGAGCGCGCGCCACGAGTAGACCGGTGAAGGTCCGCACGACGATCCGCACCGCGTCCCAATGCGGATCGACCCCCAGGTCAAGACCGTGGACAACACCGTCCACCGCCAGTGCGACCAGAAGGTCCCCCAGCCGCATCCCACCGGCTGCGGTCATGACCGGACGCGCCGGGTCGACGCCGGCGAGCCCGGCCACGGCGGCGGCGATGCCGTCACTCAACCGCGACCGCAGCCGGCCGCGCTCACCGGCTCCCCACCGCGTCTCGGCGGCCGTCCCGTTGGGTGCGTCGTCGCGCGGGCCGAGCCCCGCCAACCCGGCCGGCGCCGCCAGGTAGGACTCCACGCTCAGAAGACGTTCCGAACGTGCGTCCGCGGCCGGCGGGGGCGGACCCGCGAGCGCCGCGGCCAGCGCAGCCGCCGACCCAGCGGTGTGGAGGACAAGGTCCGCGGCACTCCAGCCGGGCAGCCTGCTCGGCCGCGCACACTCCTGCGCTGCGAGTACGGCCGCCCGTTCGGCGATCCGCTCCCATTGGCCGACCACCGCCGACACCAGCTTGCGATCATCACGACGAGCCGCGGACGCCACGGTTCTGCATTATCGGCCGGCCGAAGACGGGCCGACCGGACAGGCCCTAGCTGCACCTGCTCTCCCATCTACCCGGCATTGAAGAGGAGGATGAGGAGATGGACGCGCAGCCGTACGGAAACGTGATCGTGGACGCTGACAGCGGCGACGCCCAGGCCGACCCGCTGGACCACCCGCGCCGCGACGACCGACATGATCAGCTCGCCGTCGGCGAGCTGAACGACCCTTTCGGGACGGCCGCGATCCAACGCCGGGTCCTCGACGCCTGGGCCGCATCCCCCGCGCGGTTCCGCGAGGACGCGAACGCCGAGGAGGACGCCGCCCGCGGCGCGTACCGCGACCGACTCGTCGTTGAACTGCTCCAGAACGCCGTGGACGCGGCCCACGCCGCGGCGGTGCCCTGCCGTGTTCTGATGACGCTGACCAGCAGCGACGACACGGCGACAGAATCTCACGCCGGGATGCTGGAGATCGCCAACACCGGGGCGGGGCTGTCCGCGGCCGGGGTCGAATCACTGTCCACTCTGCGTGCCTCCGCAAAGCGCGACACCGCGGCTCTCGGCCGATTCGGGGTCGGTTTCGCCGCGGTTCTAGCCGTCAGCGACACTCCGTCGATCGTGTCCCGACGGCCGATGGGGCCGTGGGAGGAGCGGGACCACCACAGCGGTGGTGTCGGCTGGTCGAAACAGGCGACCATCGACGCGATCAACACACTCGGTGTGCCCGCCCTCGACGCCGAACTGACCCGCCGCGACGGTGCCGTCCCCGTGCTGCGCCTGCCCTCAACGCTGGCCGACGCGCCACCACCGCCGGAGGGCTACGACACCGTCGTCCGGCTACCGCTGCGTGACGCGGGCGCGATGGCGCTGGCCCGCGCCCTGCTGGCCGGTCTCGACCCGACGCTTCCGCTGGTGATGCCCGGACTGTCCGAGATCACCGTCGTGGTCGACGGTGATCGCACGACGCTTTCCTGCGTCTGGGTGGACCCCACCCCGGCGGGCCCGGCGGGGCCCGCCGGCCAAAGGGCGCGCGACAATGATCTTTCTGGCGCGCCCGGAGGCCTGAATGGGCATGGCCAGGAGGTCGCGCTGCTGGATGGGCGACGCTGGGTTGGCAGGGTGCGACGCGGGGTGATTCCGCCGGATCTGCTCATCGATCGGCCGGTTGAGGAACGTGCCCGTACCGGATACGAGGCCCGGGCCATGGTCTGCGAGGGCGGCTGGCCCAGCGGCGTGCCCACGCTTGTCCGGGCGCCCCAGCCGACCGACGAGCCGCTGTCGTTGCCGGTTCTGGTCAGTGTGGGTCTGCCGTTGGAACCGTCCCGCCGGCACACTGTCGCGGGTCCGCTTCGAGACTGGCTGGTGGACCGGCTCGCCGAGACGATCGTCGACCTTGCTGTCGACCTCGGCGCCGGCAGCCCGCCGGGACCGGATGCCGAGCCAGGTGTCAGCGCGCTGCCGGACGCTGACACCAGATCGGTGGCGCCGGCCGGACCGGACCTGTTCGCACTGATCGCCGCGGGGCAGGATCCGGGCGTCACCCCGGCAGCGCAGGCGCGCGACGCATTCGACCTGCGAGCGCTCGTGGGTACCGGCCATCCGCCGGCTCATTCGCCGCTGGCGGCGCTCGAGCTCGTCCCGACCGGACTGCCGGCCGGTGAGGTCGACGCCAGGTTGCGGGACGCCCTCGCGCGGCTGCTACCGGACGCACCGATGTTTCCCGGCGGGCACCGCGGATCCGACTGTGTGGTCTGCGACCTCGGTCCGGCAACCGACCAGGTCACGGCGCTGCTCACGGCCCCGGCAGTGCTCCGGGGACTGCGGCCTGCGGGCGCGCGATCTGACGATCGTCGCGCGCCCTCTGGTCCTCTGGACGACCGGCCCGAGAACGACGAATTTGGCACCGACGAACTGGGAACCGACAAACCGGGTGACGACGCGGATGGCGCCGTGGACGGCCTGCTGCCGGCGGCCTACGCCGCACGGCATTGGCGGCCGGCCCTCGACGTGCTGGGAGTAGACCGCCTCGACACCGCCGATGTGGTTGAGATTCTCAGCGAGCTCCGCAGACCGCCGTCGTGGTGGGCACGTGCCTATGCGGCACTCGCGACCGCGCCCGACCGGGACGCCCTCGGCGCCCTGCCCGTTCCGCTGGCCGCATCTGCCCCGGACCGGGACCCGGCACCGGACGCTGGGACCGGCCCCGGACCGGACGACACCCGGCTCGGGGTCCGGATGGTGACCGGCCCGCGTGGTCTGCTGCTTCCCACCACCGATCTGGACGTCCTCGCGTTGGTCAGCTCAGGCCTACCGCTGCGGGTCGCGCATCCCGACGCCTGCGCCGGCACGGCCCGCGATGTTCTGCGCACCCTCGGTGCGGTCGAGGGAACCCCCGCGAGTGTGCTGCGCGACGGGTCCGTGGCCGACGCCATCGCCGACATCGACCCCGAAGCGGATCCCGACGCGGCACGCGCGCTGGCCAACGCTGTCCTGGCGCTGGCGCGGGACGCCGGCGATATCGCCGGTGAACTGCCCTGGCTCGCAGATCTGCTGCTTCCCGACACCGATGGCGACTTCAGCCCCGCCGGCGAACTGTTGATCGAAGCTGGCCCCCTCGACCGGGTGCTCGCAAGCGACGCACCGTTCAGCGTCCTCGCCGACGACTTCGCGCGGGCATGGCCGGTGGGCGTGCTGGAAGCGGTCGGGGTACTGCGGACGTTCGCCGTGCTGCATGTCACCGACGTGGGCCTCGACCCGGATGAGCCGGTCCTGCTCGACCTGGACGACAGTGACACCTGGGTGGAGGAGTTGACCGCCCGACTCGAGTCCGCACCCGATCAGGCCAGGGCCGGTGGCGAACCGAGCGCGCCGCCCACGCTGGCGACCTTCTCGGCTGTGCGCGACCTCGAATTCGTCGACCCGTCCCGCTGGCCTGGGGCGCTCGCGGAGCTGGCCCGGCCGCCGCTGCGCGATGTCG
>NZ_CAUVXL010000009.1:0-2637 GCF_963555915.1 Protofrankia sp. Cas4 | reverse complement strand
GCACTCCGACCGATTGCGCCGGCCGGGGTCCGGCGGCCATGCCCGCGATGCGGATGTGTCGTACACGCGTTGGTGGCTGTCCCGGCACGCGCTGCTTCCGGTCGCCGGATCAACGACCGTGCTCCCCCCGACCGAGCTGGCGCTGCCCGGCGCAGACCCGCTGCTCGACGGGCTGTTCGCCCCGGCTGCCCCGCTGCCGGGGGTGGATGTCGGCCTGCTGCGCCTCCTCGGTTGCAGGCTTACCCTCGCCGACGTCCTGAGCGATCCGGATGCGGTGCTCGACCTGCTCGACCGGCTCGGCGATGCCGATCGGGACGTGCCATGGCCGGCGGCGCGCCTGCTGTACATGGCGGCCGTTGACGCCGCCGCGGCGCTCCCCCGCGCGGAGGTACCCGACCACGATCCGGCGAGGAGCATCGACCCTCCGCTGACCGTCCGCACCCCGAACGGCGTGGTGCGGACATCCGATGCCGTGATCGTGGACGCGCCGGACCTGATGCCGCTGCTCGGGGCCGGTCGCGGTGCCCTGCGGATGCCGCTGGACCGAGCGGCCGAGGCATCCCTCGTACTCGGCGTACCGCTGCTTTCGTCCCTCGGTGACTGTGACGTCGTCTCAACGCCGCCGTCACCGACGGATACGGCGCCGGACGGTACGCCGTATCTGTCGCATGGGCGTCTGCTTGTGGCCGACGTCGACGGTGAACCAACGCCCGTCGCGTGGCGGGTGCTCGGTGGCATCGGGGGGGAGATCCACGTCGACGCGAGTGCCGGAACGAACGCGCTGGCGCGGGCCCTGGCCTGGCATGCCGGCACCTGGGACCGCCGGCACGCCATCGCCGAGGCGTTGCGCGAACCGGCCGGTGACGATCAGCGTCAGGCCGAAGCCGACCTTGACGACTCCTGACGAGAACTTCCGGACCACAATTTTATCCTCTAGATCAGATTAATGATCTATTGTCGGCATGCCCCGGCAAAATATTTCGATCTCGTTCGATAGGATCGGAACAGGTATCCACAGTCAGAAGCAACAGTCAGAAGCAGGAGTAGTCACCGGTGAACCAGGACCCAGCTTCAGCGCCCGCGGGAGTCCTTCACGATGCTCCGGATATGGACCTGGAGCTCGTAGTCGTGGACGACGACAGCTTCGAAGAGCCCAACCCCGACCCCGAGCCGGTATCTTATTCCGGTTCGGACTTCGACGTTGACGGCCTGGTACGCCGATACAAGCGGGGGGATATCATAATCCCGAGCTTCGGCGGCGCCGATGACCCGAGCATCGAAACCGCAGGCTTCCAGCGTCGGTTCGTCTGGCGACGGCCACAGATGGACCGGTTCATCGAGTCACTGCTTCTCGGATATCCGATCCCAGGTATTTTCTTCGTCCAACAGACCGATCGTCGATATCTGGTACTCGACGGCCAGCAACGCATCCGTACGCTCGCGTCGTTCTACAGCGGCATACACAATGGGAAAGAATTCTCCCTGAAAAACGTCGCTCCGAAATTTCAAAACCTGACATACGAACAGCTGGACGACGAGACACGGCGAACCCTCGACAACACCTTCATTCAGGCAACGATAGTCAAAACAGACGGCTCCGTGCCTTCGCTGGATGCCGTTTACCAGATATTCGAACGACTGAACACCGGTGGAACACAGCTTACTCCGCACGAAATCCGCGTTGCCCTCTATTCGGGCAAGTTGATCGATTTCCTGACCAGTCTGAACACCTACCCGACCTGGCGGGCACTCTACGGTACGGAGTCACCGCGGCTGCGTGATCAGGAGATCATCCTCCGGTTCCTGGCATTGTATGTCCAGTCAGGTAGCTACCGTCGACCGCTGCGGCGATTCCTGAATGACTTCGCCGCGCTTCACCGTAACCTCGACGACCTACCGGCAGAAAGACTGAAAATGCTCTTCGAGACCGAAGTCGATCTGTTATTCAGAGGACCGGGTAGAGGCGCGCTCCGCGCTGGCGGCAACCAGGTCAACGCAGCGTTGACCGAGGCCATCCTGGTAGGCCTTGCCCGCAGACTGGATGTGGGTACGACTCCCACCACCGTCGACGTGACATCGGCGATTTCTCGGTTGACATCAAATCCACGGCTAGACGCGGCAATATCCCGTGCCACCGCCGACGAAGAGAGCGTCCGCGCGCGGCTGGCACTGGCGACGCAGTCCTTCGCCACGATCTGACAATCGGATAAGGGACCGCGGAGATGTCAACGGCATGGCCCCGGCAAAATCTACGCTGGCCACCACGCAAAATTGATGATCTGCGGAGACGGCTGGACGAACTCTCAGCTACTGTCAACGGGAAACCGCCCGACAGCATCAGCGAGGAGGTGCGAAGCTGGCTCGCGCGATTACTTGTCGTACGCAGCTGCGGCTATCTTGAACAAGTCGTCGCGGAGGTCTGTCGTGGTTACATCGAGGAAAAGTCCGGCGGTCGCGTAAGGAGCTACGCTCGGGCGAGCTTCGAACGGCTCAACCATCCAGGCTCAGAGTTCCTGCTCTCGCTTGTCCGACGCTTCGGCACCGACCTCGAAAACGAGCTGCGTGCTTTTCTCGACCAGGATGACCAACGAGTGCGCAGGGAACTCGAGTTCCTCGTGAATCGACGCCACCGGATCG
>NZ_CAUVXL010000008.1:0-46220 GCF_963555915.1 Protofrankia sp. Cas4 | reverse complement strand
GAGACAGCGGTGAGAACGAGGACATCGGTGCGCGTAAAGCACTCGATCTCAAGGATCTTTCCTGCGAAGTTGCCGACTGGTTCATCCTGGCCTTCAATCCGCACCGACTGTGAGATATCAATGCCACTCTCCCGACGCGAGTCACGTCGCGTCGGCGGCCTGCCGGGATGTGCTGCCAGCTTCGGTCCGTCGCCGCAGGTGGTTGCGGCGGCGGGATGTGACCGCGATACCCAGCAGGCCGAGCGTCGCGCCGAGGGCCGCAGTCGCGATCCACCACAGGTGGCCGTCCGCCCGCAGGCTGTTCCAGAACGGCAGCAGCACCACCAGGGCGACCAGCCACAGAATCGTACCGACAGTCACTGACGCCACACCGTCATAGGGCAACGGTTCCAGCTCCCGGCGTCCAGCCGGCGGGGTCACGCTCATATCTGCTGACGCTACCCGCCGCTCCGCACGAACTCCCCGGGCCGCGAGCCATCCAGATCATGATCTACACGCCCGAATCATGATCTGCGCGAGTTTGTCGCTAGGTACGCGTATCAGGCCCGAAAGCGTACCGTCCGACAAACTCACGCCGATCTTGTGGCAATCCGGGATGCTCAGTCCAGCAGGTCGGGCTGTTCCTCGACGATGATCTGGTATAGCGCCTCAAACGACCAGCGGGCGCCCGTCTCGCTGGAGAGCTGGCCGGCGGTGAGCCGGGCCGTCTCGTCGTCGAGAATCCGCAACGTGCCGGCGGCCGAGGCGATGAGCTGTGCCTTGGCCGCGCGTTCCGCAGCGATGAACCAGTAGGCGGCCGATTCCACCGAGGTACCGACCGACAGCAACCCGTGGTTCGCGAGGATCGCGAGTTTGCGCCCACCGAGTGTCTCGGCGATGCGACGTCCCTCGTCCGGGCTGAGCACCACGCCGTTGAAATCTGCGAAGATCACATGATCCTCGAAGAAGGCGCAGGCGTCCTGGCTGATCGGGTGCAGCGGTTCACCGATGGCCGACAGCGCCTTGCCGTACAGGGCGTGCGTGTGTGCGGCGGCGACGACGTCCGGGCGGGCCGCGTGGATCTGGGAGTGGATGGCGAACGCGGCCGTGTTCAGCGGCCCGGTCCCTTCGACGATCTCACCGACGTCGTTGACCAACAGCAGACTGGACACGGTGATCCGCCGGAAGTCGATGCCGAGACGGTTGACCCAGAAGTGGCCGGGCAGCTCCGGGTCACGCGCGGTGATGTGGCCCGGCAGTCCTTCGCCCAGACCCAGCTGACCGAAGATCCGGTAGGCGCCGGCGAGCCGCTGCTTGCGGTACAGGCGTTCCTCGACGACGGTCCGTTCCGCTTCTGGCCGCGGCCAGGGTCCACCGACCGCGGGCGCGACGATGTTCGACTGGTCCCAGCTCGATCGGTCCGACGAGCCCGCTGCCCGCGCGTCCGTGAAGATGCTGATGTTCTCGCCACTGATGTTCTCGCCACTGATGTTGTCCGTGCCGATGTTCTCGGTACTGATGCTCATCGTCTGGTCCTCTCTGCCGAACGAAATGTGCGTTTAACGGGCCAGCAGGGCTCGGCCGGCCGCGGCGTGGACGGCATCGTCCTGCGGGGTGTGCACGCGTCCACAGAGCACGTTTCGATAATTACGCTCCAACGGGTTCGCGCGGGTCAGGCCGGGATTTCCAATCAATGCGACCGCCGCGCCGACCGCGCGGATCGCCGCATTCGTGACCGTCGACTTCACCGCGTTCGCGCGGGCGGCGGCAGCCGCATCCCCGGCATCAACCCCATTCGCGGTCGTTTCGACCAGCACCCGGGCTGTCGTCAGCGTGACGTCGATCTCGCCGACGGCGGCTTGGAAGCGTGGCAGGCTCGCCAAGGGCTTACCCAGGTTGGACGGCACCCGCTCATGCAGAAAACCGACGAGCCAGTCGCGGGCGGCCTCTGCGACGCCGAGATAGATCGTGGAGATCGCCAGGCCACCCCAGGCGACGATCGAGGGGTCGATCGTCAGGTCGCGCAACGCGCTGACCGGCCTGAGCCCCAACCCGGCGTCGGCGCTCAGACGGACCCGGTCAAAGACCACGTCATGGCTTTCGGTCGCCCGCATCCCGAGGTGGTCCCACGTACGGACGATCTCGATGCCCGCCGCGTCGGCCGGTACCAGGAAGTTTCCTACCCGTGGTTCAGCGGACGCCGGCCCGGCGGGGTCGGCGGCGGGGTCGGTCGCCGCCCACACCAGCATCCAGCGCAGCACCGGCGCACCGGTCGAATAGATCTTGTGACCGGTGAGCTCCCAGCCGTCCCCGGTCCAGCGGGCCGTCGTGGCCGGCAGCCCACCACGTGCGGGGGTGCCGAGGTCGGGCTCCACCCGCAGATGGTTGACCATCGCACCCTCCGCCACGGTGGAACGCGCGACCCGCGCGTACGCCGGCTCGGGCCATCCCGCGCTGCGGCTCGGACGCGCGTGGGCCAGATAGGTCATCGCGAGGACGAGCGCGGTCGCGGGGTCGCCACGGGCGATCGTGCCGAGCACGTCGACCACGGTCGAAAGATCCGCGTCCTCACCACCGTAGGCGACCGGAACGGTGAGCCCGACCAGCCCCGCCTCATGCAGCCGCACAAGGTTCGCGGCCGGGAAGGTCCCCGTCCGGTCGTGTTCGGCCGCGGTCGTGGCGAACTCCGCGGCCAGATCGGCCAACAGGTCCTGACGGGGTGGAACAACGGACGCCGACGCGCCGGGACTCGACATGGGTGACCCTCCGGTGGAAGAACATGGTTTGCCGGCGTCAGGTGCCGAATTTCTCGATCTCGGCGTTGAACGCCGTGCTGAAGTAGTCGGCCACGTTCACCTTGGACTTCAGCAACTCCGCCTTGATGAAGACGTCCGCGACATCCTGTGCCGAGGCTGTGGTGGCCGGTGAGGTGGGGACGAGCCTGGTCGGCCGCTGCGCTTCGCCGTTGTTGAAGGTTTCCAACGCCTGGGCCACCGGTTGCTTCGTCTGCTCGGCGGTGATCTTCGCCCAGTCGTCGGGGTGCGCCCGGGACCATGCGTAGGCCTTCTGCTGCCGGCCGAGGAAGTCTGCGATGGCGGCGTGCACGGCCTGGTCTGCGATCGCCTTCGGTGTGGCCTCGTAGGCGTAGTTACCAGAAAGAATCTTCTCGCCGCTACCCAACGTCGTCGCACCGCGCTGCTTGGCGGTGATGACCGCATTGCCATAGGTGGCCAATGCGTCGACGTTGCCCGACAGAAGCGCGGTGACACCGTCGGGAACGGTGAGCTTCACCGGCTGGATGTCGTTCCAGCCCAGGCCCGCCTGCTCCAGCAGTTTGAAAAGAAAGTAGTGGGCGGTCGTGCTGGCGACGTACCCGACCTTCTTCCCCTTCAGGTCGGCGATGCTCTTGAGTGACGACCCCTTGGGGATGAGCACCTCCTGCAGCAGAGTCGTCGCCTGCATCACCGCTACGACCCTGAAATTGCCGCCACCCGCCGACTGGCTGGCGAAGATGGGCGGGATCTCGCTCGATTGCGCCAGGTCCAGATTCCCGGCGGCTATCGCCTGGAGCTGGAGAGTGCCGCTGTCAAACGTCGCGTACTCGACCTTGTACGGCGTGTTCGCCAGACCCGCGGCCTCCAGATAGAGTCGCTGCCGCTGATACCCGGTCTCACCGACTCGCAGCGTCACGCCACTGAGATCCGGCGTGCCCGTTGCACTCGCGGCAGCGGTGGTGGACGTACCCGAACTCCCCCCGCAGGCGACCGCGGTAGCCGTCAGGACGAACGCTGCAATCACCGCCGAAACAGCACTGAAGCGAAATCCATGCCGTTCAGCAGATATTCGCCCTGCTTTCTTGTGATTCACGCTTTCGCCCCCAGATAAGACTGGACAAGATGGTTCGCATACATTCGCTTCAACGGCCCCGGTGACTCATCGGAAATTATTTGTGCCAAGAGTCCCGTAGCGACCGTTGTGATAGATCAGCGGCGGCGCGTCGTCCTTCTCGACGTGCGCCTGCAACACGCGGGCCACCAGCAGACGGTGGTCGCCGGTGTCTATCCGATGTTCGAGCCGGGCCCGCACCCAGGCCGCTACCTCGACCAGCAGCGGCTCACCGGTCGGCAACCGTGTCCAGTTGGTGGGCGCAGCGAACCGGTCGACGCCCTTGGCCGCGAAGCGTTGGGCGGTGTCGGCCTGGCCGTCGGACAGCAGGTGCACGACCACGGTGTCGGCGTGGAGCAACGCCGGCCAGCTTGACGAGACCGATGACACCGACAGTGATATCAGTGGCGGTTCGAGCGACAGCGACACAACGGAAGTCGCGGTGAAGCCGACCGGCCCGGATGGGCCGTCCAGGGTCACCACCGTGACCCCGGCCGCGTGCCGACGGAAGACCCTTCGGTAGGTGTCGCGATCGACGCCCGCGCCGACTTGATCCTTCGCGGAAGTACCTGCGGGAGGGGCAGCCAGGAGCCGGACGACCGGGGCTTGCGCCACACCGTGCTCGTCCGATCCAGGGTCGGCGGGGTGTCGGGCGGGGTGGCTCATCGCGCGAGCTCCGCTTCCGTGGCGAGCTCCGCTTCGGTGGCCGCCGATGTGGTGGCGAGCACCGCGGCCGAGGCCCGGACCAGCCGGCTGTTCGCCGTGACCCAGCCCTCGACCTCGGCACCGAGGTCGAACAGCTGAGCCTCGACGATCGAGAATGCCGGCGTGGGAACGGTCGCACCGAGTTCGGCGAGGACCGGACGCAGGTGCAGCTCGGCGACGGCCTGATGCGCCGGCGCGGCCGCGAGAATCACCGGCACGGCGACTACTCCGGTCAGACCACCTGAGGGCAACAGATCGAGGAACACCTTGAGCAGACCCGTGTAGCTACCCTTGTAGACCGGCGTGGCCACCACGAGCACGCCCGCCGCCCGCGTGGACTCCAGCGCGGTGGCGGCCGAACCATGGGTGTCGGCGAACAGATCCTGGGCGATCAGGGCCAGGTCGATGTCGATGTCGATGTCGATGTCGATGTCTTCGGGGCGTGCGGTCGGTCGTGCGTCGAAAGCCGGGTCGGCGGCGAGTCCGTGCGAAATCCGTTGGGCGACGGCCCGGGCGACCGCACGCGTCCGGGAGGCTGGACGTGGGTTCCCGGTCAGCACGACGATGCGCGGAAAGGTCTGCGGCATGACCAGCCTCCATGGTTTTGGTGGAGCAGATGTGACAGGCAGTAACGACCGGTCAGGAAGTCAGCGAGCGGACGAAGTACGGGGCGACATCCAGCTTGTGATCGATCACGCCGGCTTCGGTGTACACATCCGCCGTCTCCTGCAGTTTCTTGATAATTACGTCGTCGATCGGGGGAGATTCCACCGTGCGGCGGTTGGCCACCACCGTGGCCACCGGCTCTGGCAGTTTGGTCAACGAGGCGAACAACGCGGCGAAGTCCGCTTTGTTGGTATTGGACCAGTCGAACGCCTTGGTCTGGCGGGCCAGGAAGTCCGCGATGGCTGCGCGCTTGGCGCTATCCCCGGCTGCCTGGTCCGACGCGACGGTGAACCCGAGCCCGGAGCTGATGCCGACCCCGTCGCGGATGATGTGTGCGCCCTTCTGTTCCGCAAGCGCGACATATGGGTCCCAGGTCGTCCATGCGTCGATCTGCTTGGAATCGAACGCGGCGCTGGCGGCCTGCGGAGTCAGAAAGGAGATCGTGACGTCGTCCGGGCGCAGCCCCGCTTCCTTGAGGGCACCGAGCAACAGATAGTGCCCGACGCTGCCCTTCGTGGTCGGCGAGACGGTCTTGCCCTTGAGGTCCGCGACGGTGTGGATCGGCGAGTCCTTCGGGACAAGCACCGCGACTGCCCTGGCAGAGCTTCGGGTCACGCCGACGATCTTCAAGGGCGCGCCGGCACCGATCGCATTGAGGGTGGGTGCATCACCCGCAGGGCCGATGTCCACGGCGTTCGCCCGCAGTGCCTGTAGCAGCGGGGCGGCTGCCGAGAAGTCCGACCATTCGATCTTATACGGAGCGTCCTTCAGAACACCGGCCGCCTCGAGAATCGCCTTGGTCTGACCGACCTGGTCGGCAACGCGAAGAGTCACCCCGGAAAGATCAACCTTGGCGCTGGTCACGGCAGCCTTCGGGCTCGCGGAGTCGGACCCTCCACCGCAGGCGGCCAGCAGCGACACGGCCACGAGTGCGGTGACGCCCGCGAGCAGCCGGGGTCTGGGTCTGACATGGATGAACAAGCGTGACATCAGGCAACTCCGAGGCGCGGGTATTTCCCGTCCGGAACCGGTACGGGCTGTGACGGACGGGATAGAAATGATCAATAGTGGATGACCGGAGCCGAGGAGCGCATCCACGCCCTCCTGGTCACCGGGAATTTCAGTCACGGAAAGTCAGACGATCAATGGACAACCAATGGAGCGCCGATGAGGTAGGGGCACGAACACCCTCGCCCGGGGTCACGGGGGAACCTGGGGCGGTCATCGACAGCGGCTGCTCCAGGCCCGGGCGTAATCCACGCAGCGGCGCCGCGTCAGGATCGTCTCAGCAGGCACGAAACAGCACTCTGCGTATTAACACCTTGTTCAGTCAAGTAGTGGGAAAGTAATATGCGTCACACTACCTAGCCGGTTGACGCAGGTAGAAGCCGTGTGATTCCGTTGATCTCATGTTGAAGTCGGCGTTTCTTGTTACCCGGGGTCACATCGACCTTCTCCGGGTGAAGTCCGCCGCATGTCCGGCCTACTGACCGACATGTGACGCGGAGCGCCGCACCCACCTGCACAGGTACTCCGCAAGCACGCAGTGTGATCAAAAATCACCCGAATTGACCGGGACAAACATCGGGTCCCGGCGGATCGTCCGCGACTCATGCCGCCATCCCGCCCGCCGCGTTTGGCGAACGCCAGCCCCTGCGCCGCCGGCGGCGCACAGGAACAACGATCGCGCCGCCTTTGGCGAACGCCAGCCCCAATCACCGCGGAGAACCTGTGACAACCCAGACACTTCCTGTCGAGAAGGACGCGGCGGCACGAGCGCCCGGCCCGACTGCGGCAGACGTCCCGCACGCGCCAGCCACCGGCGCATCGTCCGCATCCACCCCGACGTTGGTCACGGTCACCCCGTCAACCGCCGGGCGGCGCGGTGTGCCCCGGTGGATCCGCCGGCCGGTAGGCCCGCTGTTTTTGCTGGTGTTGTGGCAGATCGCGAGTTGGAGCGGCAGTACGTCCACCGAACTGCTCGCCTCCCCATGGACGGTGGTCACCACATTCGGCGATCTCGTCAGCAACGGAGATCTTCCAAAGGCGATCGGAGTGTCGCTGCAACGGGTCGGCAGCGGCCTGCTGCTCGGCGGGTCCGTCGGGATCTTCCTGGCGCTGCTGGCCGGTTTGTTCCGGCTCGGTGAGGATCTCATCGACGCGGCGGTGCAGATGATCCGGACAGTGCCGTTCATCGGTCTCATCCCGCTGTTCATCATCTGGTTCGGCATCGGTGAGACGCCGAAGATCGCTCTGATCGCCTTCGGTGTCGCCTTCCCGCTCTACCTCAACACCTACGCCGGCATCCGCAACGTCGACTCCAACCTGGTCGAGGCCGCGCGCACGGTCGGGCTGGGCAGGTTGGGCCTGATCCGACACGTCATCCTGCCGGGTGCGCTGCCCAACGTCCTGGTCGGCATCCGCTTCTCCCTGGCCATCGCATGGCTGGCGCTCATCTTCGCCGAACAGGTCAACGCCAACCGCGGCCTCGGCCAGCTCATGAACGACGCCCAGGAGTACCAGCGGACCGACATCATCGTGGTCTGCCTCGTGGTCTACGCCTTCCTCGGGCTCGCCGTCGACGCCTTCGTCCGACTTCTCGAAAGGGTGCTGCTGTCGTGGCGACCAGCCTTCAGCGGAGCGTGAGCACGCTGCTCGCTCCCGCCGCTCCCGCTCCGCCCCGTACGACAGCACCGGAGGGCACCCCACTCGCGGTAGGGGTCCGCAACCTACGACGCGCCTTCGGTACCAACACTGTGATCGAAAGCCTCGACCTGGATGTACCGGTCGGACAGTTCGTCGCGCTGCTCGGCGCGAGTGGCTGCGGGAAGAGCACGCTGCTGCGCATCCTGGCCGACCTCGACACCGAGATCAGCGGGGACGTCCGGGTGGCGTCCCGGCGAGCCGTGGCCTTCCAGGCACCGCGCCTGCTGCCCTGGAAACGCGTATGGCGCAACGTCATCCTCGGCCTGCCCGGACGACCGGACAAGGCCCGCGCGATCGCGGCGCTGGAAGAAGTGGGCCTGGCCCACCGCGCCGAGGCCTGGCCCAAGACGCTGTCCGGCGGCGAGGCACAGCGGGCGTCGCTGGCTCGGGCGTTGGTGCGTGATCCTGAGCTGATGCTGCTGGACGAGCCGTTCGGCGCTCTCGACGCCCTTACCCGGATCAAGGCCCAAAGCCTTGTCGAACAGCTCTGGCAGCGCCACAACCCGGCGATCCTGCTGGTCACGCACGATGTCGAGGAAACGCTCCTGCTGGCCGACCGTGCGATGATCATGAAAGATGGAGTGATCGCCCACAGCATTGACGTCACCCTGCCCAGACCCCGAAGCGTCACCGACCCGGCCTTCGTCGAACTACGGGCCGAACTGCTCGCCTGGCTCGGGGTCACCCATGACCCGCATCGGGGCACGAACGAGTCATGACCGCCGAGCGTGCACCCGCATTCGGCCCACCCGAATTCGGCCCACCCGACTTCGGCGATGTGGATCCCTTCCACCGCCGGCTCCACCAGATCACCCAGGCGAACCTGTGCCCGGACACCGCGCAGACCGGCGGAATGCTCCGGTTCTCAGCTATCAGCGGCACGACCGTCGGCTCGTCCACACTGTGGATGGGGCAGGTCCATGTCGCCCCGGCGACCGCATCCGGCGACCATCACCACGGCGACTCCGAGACAGCGATCTACGTGGTGAGTGGCCACCCGCAGTTCGTCTTCCTGGACCAGAACCTCGACGGGGAACCGGGGCCGAGCGCCGGGCGGGAGGTTCGCGTGCGGACCTCACCCGGCGACTTCATCTTCGTGCCGCCGTGGATCCCCCATCGCGAGGAGAACCCCGACCCCGACATCGAGGCCATCGTCGTGATCGCTCGAAGCACCCAGGAAGCGATCGTGGTCAACCTTGCGGGCCTGCAATGGGCCGGACCGGTCCTGACCAATGGCTCGGACGTCGACGGCTGTTCGTAGACCCCTCGCCGCTCGCATTCAGCTCGCACCCAGTTCGCACACCCATCCCCCGCTCGCAAGGAGTTCCACCATGCCCGTCGAGTTCATCGGCCTCATCTCCACCGCCCAAGGCTCGGAGACCCACCAGACATCAGGACCGGCCGTCGACCGCGACTATGTCCGCCGGATCGCGCGAGCGCACGAGGACGCCGGCTTCGACAAGGTGCTCATCGGCTACGGTTCCAGCTCACCTGACAACATCCAGGTAGCCGCCTACGCGGCCGCCAACACCGAGCGGCTGGGCTACCTGATCGCCCACCGGCCGGGTGTGGTCTTCCCGACCGTGGCGGCCCGGTACTTCGCCACCCTCGACCACTTCTCCGCAGGCCGGATCGCCGTCCACATCATCACCGGTGGCAACGACGCTGAGCAACGGCGTGACGGCGACTACCTGACCAAGGACGAACGCTACGACCGTACCGACGAGTACCTCGACATCGTCAGAAAGGCCTGGACGTCGACCGAACCGTTCAGCCATGACGGCCGGTACTACAAGCTGGACGACCACCTGGCCACCGTTCGTCCGGTCCAGCAGCCGCACATCCCGCTCTACTTCGGCGGCTCGTCGCCGGCGGCCTACCGGGTCGGTGGCAGACAGGCGAACGTGTTCGCGCTGTGGGGTGAGCCGTTGGCCCAGACCGCGGAGCAGATCGCCGCGGTCAACCAGGCCGCGGCGAAGGCTGGCCGCCCCCGGCCCGGGATAAGCGTGTCGTTCCGGCCGATCCTCGGCCCCACCGAGGAGCTGGCCTGGGAACGGGCCCACCACATCCTGACGACCACGCGTGCCAACATCGACGCGCCCAACAGCATCTTCCGGCAGTTCCGCGCGCGCTACAGCCCCGATGTGGCGCCGCAGAACGTCGGGTCACAGCGGTTGCTCGCCGCGGCTGCCGCCGGCGAACTGCACGACCGGGCCCTGTGGACGCCGCTCGCCGCCGCTACCGGCGCCGCCGGCAACTCGACCGCGCTGGTTGGAACGCCCGACACCGTCGCGCAGGCGCTGCTCGACTACGTCGACATCGGCGTGACGACCCTGTTGATCCGTGGCTACGACCCGTACAACGACTCCATTGACTACGGCCGCCACCTCATTCCGCTCGTCCACGAGGAGGTCGCCCGGCGTGAGCGCGGTGAAGCCGCGAACCGCACCGCGATCGAGCCGGTACCCGCGGCACTCGCGGCAAACGGCGCCACGGCGAGCGCGGGCTGAAAGGAAACACGACCATCAGCGAATTCGAGGGCAAAGTAGCCATTGTCACCGGTGGAGCCCGTGGCCAGGGAGCCGCTGAGGCACGTGCGTTCGCGGCGGCAGGCGCTGCGGTGATGATCGGCGACATCCTCGATGCCGAGGGACAGCACCTGGCCGCCGAGATCGGCGGCCAGGCTACCTATCACCATCTGGATGTCACCGACGAGTCTGCATGGATCGGCGCGGTGGCCGAGTGCGAACGGCGCTTCGGTCGACTCGACGTGCTGGTGAACAACGCCGGCATCGTCTCGTTCAACCGGATAGCCGACACCTCGCTCGAGGAATTTCAACGTGTCGTTGGAACAAATCTCACCGGAGTCTTCCTCGGTATCAAGTCGGCCTGCGGGCTCATGGGGCGGTCCGGTGGCGGCGCGATCGTGAACATCTCGTCGATCAACGGAATACGTGCCGGTGGTCGAACGCATGCCTACACATCCAGTAAATGGGGCCTTCGAGGCCTGACGAAAGCAGCCGCGGTCGATCTCGCAGATCAGAACATCCGGGTGAACGCCATCCTGCCCGGTGTGATCGACACTGCGATGGTGCATGGCGGGGACGCCAGTACAAGCGAGATCGAGGCACGATGGCTGCCCAATCTGCTCGTCAAAAGGCTGGGGGCTGTCGAGGACATCGCGCAGGCCGTTCTCTTCCTTGCCGGTGATCGGGCAGGTTTCATCACCGGAGCCGACCTGGTCGTCGACGGCGGCTGGACCGTTCCGGTACGACCCGGCGAAGGCTGACCGCACGACTGTCCGGCTTCCTTCGGCGAAGCCGCGCGACGACGGGACATGTGACGGACCATCAGCTGCCGACCAGCTACCGACCAGGTCGGCGCTGACCCGCCCACCACGCACCTGAACGAGGCACCTGAACGAGACACGGGGAAGGTCCAACCGCACTGGAACTTAGCGTCGCTAACAAGGTACCTTGACCTGATGGACAGTGCCACCGAAGCTCAACTCGCGTCGGTCCTCCGCCTGTCCGTGATGCGCCTGTCGCGTCGGTTGCGCCAGGAACGCTCGAACACACTGACTCCCACCCAGATCGCCGCCCTTGCGACACTGAAGCGACATGGCTCCATGACCCTTGGTGAGCTCGCGGCGCACGAACGGGTGCAGCCGCCGTCGATGACCCGGGTGGTCGCCCATCTCGCCGATGCCGGCCTGGTTGCTCGAAGCGCGCATCCCACCGACGGCCGCCAGGTCATTGCCGGGATCACCGCGGCCGGCCTCGACCTGCTTGAAGCCGACCATCGGCGCCACGACGAGTGGCTCGCCGAGCGGCTCGCGTCGCTGAGCCCGGACGAGCTGGCCGCCCTCAGCCGAGCCGCGCCCATCCTCGACGCCCTGGCCGGTTCGTGATGGCCGCGCCGCATCGGACACCCGACGCGGTCAGGGTCGGGGGTCGGGGGTCGGGTCGGCCTACAGCTCCACCCAGCCGCCGCCGGCCCGGGAGGCGTCGGCGGCGGCGAGCAGCCGGCCGATCGTCAGAAGATCGTGGAAGGTCGCGCCGCGCACCAGACCGGAGTCGTTGAGCTCCGTGACCCGCACGACGTCGTAGGTCGCCTCGACCAGACCGGGACGCGCGCCCGGCACATCGCGCATCAGCAGATCCCGCGTGCCGTCCGCGTCCTGGCGCAGGACACGACGGCCCTGCACGACCATCCGCCCGTCCGTGCCGCAGATCGTGATCGTGGCGGTGTCCAGTCGGCCGTCGGGTCGTTCGTTGACCAGCACCGTGGCGCCGCTGGACGACAGCAGCGCCAGGGTGACAGGCGCGGCATCGGTGAGGCTCGCGGCAGGCATGGCGGCCGGATGGGCACAAACGGCAATCACGTCTCCACACCACCGCACGACCAGATCCATGATCTCGGCTCGACCGGACGACCCGGCTGGGGCGGCGAACACGGTCACCTGGGTGATGCGGCCGAGTGAGGATGCTGACGCCTGCACGTGCCAGGCGGCCGGCCAGGCACGCCCGTTCATGGCAACGACGTGTGCGAGATCGGACTCCTCGGCGAGATCGGCAACGGCCTGCAACGCCTGCGGGTCAGCGGTCATCGGCCGCGACAGCAGCACGTGCAGCCCCGCTTCAACGGCCCTTCGGGCGATCACGTCGGACCCGGGCGGCGTCATCTCGATGCACACACACTCGATCTCGTCCGACAGCATCGCGACCAGATCCGCATAGGCCCTGGGTGCCTCGGCCTCCGCGGCCCAGGCCAGCGATTCCAGCGGCTCGGGCGCAAGGAGGCCCACGACGTCCACACCCGCGTCGCGCAGGACCGACGCGGTCGTGCGGTCGCTGCCATCGGTCACCAGAACCATCGCACCGGGAAGATCGGGCTGGTGCCGTCGGGCGTCACGGCGGCGCTCACGCCATTCGCGGGCGCCTGCCGGGTCGCGTGAGGCCACCAGCTCGGGAACCGTTGTCACCCCCCGATAGTGCCTGCCACCGCGGCGACCTGGAGCGTAATTCGTAACTACTCCGTCTCAAACTCTCCACGCGGGGATGTAAAAGGAACTTTGTCAAAATGATTTCTATCATTTCCCTCTTCGTGGTATGCACGATGAGTTCTGCCGTAGTCGGTTTCCCGGGAGCCGCCGGGCGCGCAGACTCTGCTGGCTATGGCTCGACTGTTCGTGGCTCTGGTTCCACCGACTGACGTTGTCGATCCGCTCCTCGCCGCCGTCAGACGGCTGCGGACCGACCATCGGCAGCTGGCGGCGGAGGTGCGTTGGGCCCCGCCCGAAACCTGGCACATCACGCTCGCCTTCCTCGGCGAGGTCCCGGCCGCCGTCCTTCCTGATCTCACCGAACGGCTCGCCGACGTCGCCCGCAAGCATCCGCCGGCATCGGTGACCATTGCCGGCGGCGGCCGTTTCGGATCACGGGTCCTGTTCGCCGATGTCGACGAGGAACCGCTGGCACCGCTGGCCGCGGCTGTAGCGCGGGAAGCGAAGCTGGCCGGCGTGGTCGGCCTCGACGACACGCGGGCCTGGCGTGGTCACCTGACCCTCGCGACCGTCGCACGATCGCATCCGGGACGCAGGCAGGGCGCATCACGATCTGGCGAACCCCCGGACGCGCCGGGGCCGGATCTGCGACCGATGGTGGCAGCACTCGCCGACGTCTCCTGTCGATCCTGGACGGCAGAGATGTTGATCCTGCTGCGGAGTGGTCCGGATCCCGCCAAGCGCTACGAGACAGCGGCCAGCTGGCCGCTGTCCGGTCGTCCGGGGGTCCGGTCCAGCTGTTGACGACAGTGGACTCCGCGGTATCTGGGGACTCCGCGGTATCTGGAAATCGCGCACACCGGCCAGTGGAACAACTTTTCCTTGGTCTTCACATGTTTTCAACAATTAATGACTGGTGACATGCCTGGGCACACCCGCAGTTACCGCGTCCCAGTCGCACAACCCCGACCACGGCACGCCGGACCGGCCACCCGGGCTCAGGTACGGCGACGTCACCGGCGCCGATACGGCAACGTTGTTCACGGAAAATCCTCCCCGCCTTCGCAGGCAGTATGCCTCCCATAGCCCAAGACAGTGGAATCACTTACTAACCGTGTCATGTTACGGACACGGAGCATTAACACTGAACAGTATGTAACGGGTGTTGTAGGACACGCCGGGCGGACGGTACCGATCGCGGGCGTGTGATGGCGCGAACCGCGAGACTTGGGGGCAACCGTTGCCTACCGCCGAACCGGCCCAAGCAGTCCGGACCCGGACGCCACAGCCAAGGCGCACGCACACCGATGTGATCGCTACAGCGAGAGGAGCCCGGCATGTCCGAGCAGGTCAGTACCCTGACCGTCACCGATAACCGCACCGGTCAGACCTATGAGATCCCGATCGCCGATGGCGCGATCCGTGCCACCGCCCTGCGGTCGATAAAGGTTGACGAAGGCGACTTCGGTCTGATGACCTACGATCCCGCTTTCACCAACACGGCGAGCTGTCGCAGTGCCATCACCTTCATCGACGGAGATGCCGGCATCCTGCGCTACCGCGGATTTCCGATCACGGAGCTGGCGGAGCGGAGCAGCTTCCTCGAGGTCGCCTACCTGCTGCTCGCCGGTGAGCTGCCGACAGGCACGGAGCTGGCGGTGTGGGAGGACGAAATCACCCACCACACCCTCGTCCACGAGTCGATCAAGAAGTTCATCGACGGCTTCCACCACGACGCGCACCCGATGGGCATGCTGTTGTCGACCGTCGGCGCCCTGTCGACGTTCTATCCGGACGCGAAGGAAATAACGGATCCGGGCCTGCGACGCCTACAGATCGTGCGCCTGATCGCGAAAATCACGACCTTGGCCGCGTTCTCCTACCGGCACTCGATCGGGCTGCCCTACGTCTACCCGGACAACGACCTGTCGTACGCGGGCAACTTCCTGAACATGATGTGGAAGGCCACCGAGCTCAAATACGAGCCGGACGCGAACCTCGAACACGCGCTCGACGTGCTGTTCATCCTGCACGCCGACCACGAGCAGAACTGTTCGACGAACGCGATGCGCGCGGTCGGCAGCTCCCAGGCCGACCCCTTCTCCGCGGCCGCGGCCGCGATCTCCGCACTGTACGGCCCGTTGCACGGTGGCGCCAACGAGCAGGTACTGCGGATGCTCACCGACATCGGTTCGGTGGAGAACATTCCCGCCTTCATCGCGAAGGTGAAGGACGGCAAGAAGAAGCTGATGGGCTTCGGGCACCGGATATACAAGAACTACGATCCACGCGCCCGGATGATCCGGCAGGTGGCCGACGAGGTGTTCAAGGTCACCGGAACGAACCCGCTACTCGACCTGGCCATGGAACTGGAACGGATCGCGCTCGAGGACGAGTACTTCATCAAGCGCAAGCTGTACCCCAACGTCGACTTCTACACCGGCATCATCTACCAGGCCATGGGCTTCCCGGTCGAGATGTTCCCGGTGCTGTTCGCGATCGGGCGGATGCCCGGCTGGCTCGCCCAGTGGGAGGAAGGTCTGCTCGACCCCGAGCAGAAGATCGCCCGGCCACGCCAGCTCTACGTCGGCTACGACGAGCGTCCGTACACGTTGATCGAAGATCGCTCCCCCGACATGGGCGGCGAATCCGACTCTATCGCCGCGCTCGCGGCCCAGGCCGCTCCGACGCGTCCGCGCCGATAGCCCTCCCCTGCCGGAAGGCGCTCAGCCCGCTCAGCCCGCCGGATGTCTGGTAGATCCACTACTTGCGGATCTACCAGACATGAGCCAAGGCGATGATTTTTCGAGGTTCGTGCGATCAACAAGGCCTTCTCCGTCGACCAAACCTCGAAAGATCGTTGTGTCGGGTCGAGCCGGTTACGGATCCGAGCCGGTTACAGGTCGGAGCCGGTTACAGATCCGAGCCGGTTACAGATCCGAGCCGGTTACAGACGTTCGACGACGTAGTCGATGGCGCCGGTCAGTGCCTGGATGTCGGCCGGCTCAACGGCCGGGAAGCAGGCGACCCGCAGCTGGTTACGGCCGAGCTTGCGATACGGCTCGACATCCACGATGCCGTTCGCGCGCAGGGTACTCGCGACAACCGCCGCGTCCACGCCGTCGAAGTCGATGGTGACCACGACCTGTGAACGCTGTGCCGGATCGGTGACAAACGGTGTCGCATAGGGCACCTTGTCCGCCCAGGTGTAGAGAATGGACGACGACTCGGCCGTCCGCCGCACGCACCAGTCCAAGCCGCCGCGGGCGAGCATCCACTCGACCTGGTCGGCGAACAGGAACAGGGTGGCCACCGCCGGGGTGTTGTAGGTCTGGTCCTTGGAGCTGTTGTCCCGGGCGGTCGTGAGGTCCAGGAACGGCGGGATCCACCGATCGGACGCGGCGATCTCAGCCAACCGTTCGATCGCGGCCGGTGAGAGCAGCGCCACCCACAGCCCGCCGTCGGAGGCGAAGCTCTTCTGCGGCGCGAAGTAGTAGGCGTCGACCTCGCGGATGTCGACGGGTAGCCCGCCCGCGCCGGAGGTCGCGTCGACCAGGTGCAGCGCACCCTCGTCCGCCCCGACCGGCCGGCGGACCGGCTTCGCCGCGCCCGTGGACGTCTCGTTGTGCGGGGTGGCGTACACGTCGATGCCCGGCTCGGGTGCCCAGTCGGGATGACTGCCGGGCGCCGAGGTGATGATCAACGGCTCGGCCAGGAACGGCGCGCCCTTCGCGGTGTCGGCGAACTTGCCGCCGAACTCCCCGAACACCAGATGCTGCGAACGTTCCCGCACCAGGTTGAACGCGGCCGCATCCCAGAAGGCCGTGGAGCCGCCGACGCCGAGCACCACCTCGTAGCCGTCGGGCAGCGAGAACAGGTCGGCGAGACCCGCGCGGACGCGTCCGACCAGGTTGCGCACGGGCTTCTGCCGGTGCGACGTCCCGAGCAGGGACGTTCCGGTCGCGGCGAGCTGGGCGACCGCCTCGGGCCGGACCTTGGACGGGCCGCAACCGAAGCGCCCGTCAACGGGACGCAGCTGCCCGGGGATGACGATGCCGTCAGGCATGGACGTCACCCAGCGGTCGCGGCGCCGGACCGATGTAGCGCGCGGACGGGCGGATGAGGCGTCCGGTGCGCTTCTGCTCCAGGATGTGGGCGCTCCAACCGGCGGTACGGGCACAGGTGAACATGGACGTGAACATGTGCGGCGGCACCTGCGCGTAGTCCAGCACGACAGCGGACCAGAACTCGACGTTCGTCCGCAGCGGGCGGTCCGGGTACCGGTTCGTGAGCTCCTCGATGGCCGCGGCTTCCAGCGCCTCGGCCACCTCGTAACGGTGTGAACCAAGGTCGCGGGCCGTCCGCCGTAGCACCCGGGCACGCGGATCCTCCGCGCGGTACACCCGGTGACCGAAACCCATCAGCCGCTCCTTGCGGTCAAGCGCGCGGCGTACGTAACCGACCGGGTCGCCGGTGCGCTCGACATCGTCCAGCATCGCGAGCACCCGGGACGGCGCCCCGCCATGCAGCGGACCGGACAGCGCCCCGACCGCCGAGGACAGTGCGGCCGCCGCGTCCGCACCGGTGGAGGCCACCACCCGGGCGGTGAAGGTGGACGCGTTCATACCGTGCTCAGCAGCTGATACCCAGTAGGCATCCACTGCCTGGACATGCTTGGGATCCGGCTCTCCCCGCCAGCGGATCATGAAACGCTCAGTGATCGTGCGGGCCTTGTCGACTTCCTTCTGCGAGACGGCGGGCAGACCGAGACCGCGTGCCGCCTGCGCGACGAAGGACAGCGCCACCACCGACGCCCGCGCCAGGTTGTCCCGGGCTTCGGCGTCGGAGATGTCGATGAGCTGGCCGAAACCCCAGTAGGGAGTGAGCGTGGCAAGCGCGCTCTGCACGTCCACCCGGATGTCGCCCGAGTGCACCGGCAACGGGAAGGGCTCCGCCGGCGGCAGGCCGGGCTCGAAGGAGGAGTCGACGAGCAACCCCCACACATGACCGTAGTCAACCTTGCCGACGAGGTCCTCGATGTCGACGCCGCGATACCGCAGCGCGCTACCTTCCCTGTCCGGCTCCGCGATCTCGGTCTCGAAGGCGATCACGCCTTCCAGGCCGGGCTTGAAGTCGCTTGTCCTGTCGGCCATCGAAGTCCGGGCTCCGCTTCCTGTCCCCGGCCGGTGCCGTTGGCGGTACGCCGGGTCATTCCCGAGCACCGAACGCCAGCCGTAACTGATGTGAGCTGCTTACATCGGCATACCCAATTGCCTGTCTGCATCCTGCCCTGTTGTCGGGGGTAGTGCCACATTCGCCCAGGCCAACCACAGGGCGGCGCCGGCCCGGCACAGAACCGGCAACCTCCGGCACCGGTGAACCCTACCCATCGGACGGACGTGCCCGACACCACGCCACCTGGTGCCATCCACTCGATGTGTCACAGCTCACAACTCGTCGCTGCGGTTCCGCGATCGGATGCCGATTCCCAGGTGCCGCGGTCAGCCGGGTGCCAGGATCGGTCAGGTGTCGCAACACCCGAACCGCGATGCGCCGCCGGCCGTTGCGGACCCGGCGACCCAGCGGCGCGAGTACGCCACCAGTGGGCTGTCCGAATCCGATCTCGCCCCTACCTGGTTGAGTCAGTTCGCACGATGGTTCACCGAGGCGTCCGCCACCGCCGCCGAACCGGGATCGGCACTGGTCGAACCGAACGCGATGGTGTTCGCCACGGCCGACGCACGCGGCCGGCCCAGCGCCCGCATCGTCCTGCTCAAGGCGTTCGACGAACGCGGCTTCACGCTGTTCACCAACTACACATCCCGCAAGGGCCGCGACGCGGCGGCGAACCCCTACGGCTCGCTGGTCTTTCCCTGGCATGCGCTGGGACGCCAGGTCGTCGCCGCCGGTGCGCTCGAACGGGTGTCAGGCGAGGAGACCGCGGCCTACTTCCACACCCGCCCGCGTGGGTCCCAGCTCGCGGCGTGGGTGAGCCACCAGTCCGAAACGATCAGTTCCCGGGATGTGCTTGAGCGGCGCCGGGCAGCCCTCGCCGGCCGCTGGCCCGAACCCGGGCCGATCCCGGTACCGCCGTTCTGGGGCGGGATACGGCTCGTCCCGGACAGCGTCGAGTTCTGGGCGGGCCGCCACGACCGGCTCCACGACCGGCTCCGCTTCCGCCGGACCGGCGCGGATGAGGCGTGTCGCCCGGCCCGCGGTGAGCGCTGGGTGATCGAACGCCTGGCACCGTGAGGAAGCCCGACACCGTGGTCGGCACCGGTGCAACCGCCGGGCAGACCGACGGGCAGACCGACGGGCAGACCGACGGGCACTCGGCCCCGGAGCCCGACCACGTGACGTCCCGGGGACGGACCCCGGGGCTCGGCCGGCGGATCGCCGCCACCGTCCTGACCGACATCGGGCCACTGCGGGCCTACCCGGCCTACCGGCGGATGTGGGCGGGCGAGACCGTCTCCGCGGTCGGTTCAATGATCACTACTACCGCGGTACCGCTACAGGTCTACGACATCACCAGGTCCTCGTTCGCGGTCGGACTGACCGGCCTGGTCGCTCTGGTGCCACTGGTCGTCTTCGGGATGTTCGGCGGGGCGATCTCGGACGCCGTCGACCGCCGGCGACTTGCGCTGGTCTCCTCCAGCGGGCTGGCCGCGGTGTCGGTCGGGCTGTTCGCTCTCGCGCTTGTCGACCTGCATACGGTGTGGCCGCTGTTCGCCCTCGTGGCCGCCCAGTCCGCGCTGATGTCCGTCGACCAACCGGCCCGGCGATCGATGACGCCGAACCTCGTGCCGCTGCGGGAGCTTCCCGCGGCCACAGCACTGCAGCAGATCGGCTGGAACACCGCCCTGACCGCCGGTCCGCTGCTTGCCGGGGTGGCGGTCGCGGCGTCGGGCTACACCCTCGCCTACGGGATGGACGTCGTGACCTTCGGGGCCGCGCTCTATGCGCTCGCGCGGCTGCCTTCGATGCCGCCGACGGGCGGCGGCACCCGAGCCGACATCGCGAGCGTCCTCGACGGACTACGCTTCCTACGCGGCCAACCGATAGTGCTCATGACGTTCGCCATAGACATCGTCGCGATGGTTTTCGGAATGCCGCGGGCGCTGTTCCCCGAGCTCGCCGGGACACAGTTCGGTGGCGGGACGCAGACCGCCGGGCTGCTCTACGCCGCGGTCGCCGCAGGCGCGCTGGCCGGGGCGGTGGTCGGCGGCTGGTTCGGCCGCATCCGGCGCCACGGGCTGGCCGTGGTCATCGCCGTGATCATCTGGGGTACGTCAATCGCCGGATTCGGGCTCGTCCACAACCTCGCCGCCGGTGTGCTGCTGCTCGCCACCGCCGGCGCCGCCGACATGGTCAGTGCGGTGTTCCGGAACTCGATGCTCAACGTCGCCACACCGGACGCGATGCGCGGACGCCTTCAGGGGGTGTTCATCGTGGTCGTCGCGGGCGGCCCGCGCCTGGGGGACCTTGAGGCGGGAACGGCGGCAGCCCTGGTCTCGCCGATGTTCTCAGTGGTCAGCGGCGGGTTGGCATGCGTTGCCGGCGCCGCGTTGCTCGCGGCGGCTGTTCCGTCGTTCATCCGCTATGACTCGCAGGACGCCATCACCGCAGCCGAGAGCCGCGAAGTGGTGCGGGAGCCGGACGAGCGGCCGCACTGACGAACCCCGACCGACGATCCCCGACCGACGAACCCCGAAAGGTGGGCGGTGGGCGAATAAGAGCGCCCGGCAATAGGGGCGTGGATCAAGGAGCGGGGCTGGGGTGCGTAGATCGCGAGGCGGAGGAGGGAGTCACCCTGGTGTTGGGTGGCGACCGACGACAACGATGCGAGGTGCGTGCCCCAGCCCCGCGACGCCGCGTCCCCTATTGCCGGTCGCTCTAAGCCGTGGCCGGTGACTTTTTCAGCTACCAGCTGATCATGTAATCTAACTGACCGAGCCAGACTGACAACCTACGAGACCAAAACATACTCACACGTCTACAACACACTCACACGTCTACGGGTCCTTGTTCATCGCATGCGACCCCGCCCGCGAGCCCCGAAAAGCGCGTTGGTATGGTTCCCCGGAAATGCGGCTGTGACGGTGGCCACAAGCCCTGTAGCCAGCCCACCTGACGTCTGAGGGGACACACACAATGCGTTTGGGCAGGACGCGACTGGCTCTGGCCTGCGTAATCGGCTCGATAACCGTCGGGCTGGCCGCGCCTGCGGCCTGGGCGACAAACGACACCGACGCAGCGAACACAACGCCCGCAGCCACCGCAACTGCTGGCGCGCCGGCACCGGCCGGACCGGATGCGGTTGACACCGCTACGCCGGTCCCGACGCCGCCGGCCGGGTCGGTAGGGAGTGCGACGCCCGCGGTACCGCCGCAGGGCCAAGATGCACTGCCGTCCCAGCCACCGGTGACCAAGCGGCCGGGTGGCGTGTCCCTTCCGTCGGGCCTTCCGTCGCTTCCCGGAATGCCGCTGACCGACCTGGACAAACGACTTGTCGATCTCGCTCCCTGGCTGCCGGATGACGTGTCCCTGGCTGACCTGGTGCCCCAGCCGCTGGTGGTCAGCTTCACCTGCGGCCCGAAGGGCCCTGCCTGGACGCTCAAGAACACCGCCGCCAAGGCATACGGCTTTGCGTGGATCGACACCAACGTCAACTACAACTTCGGTGCGATCGGGGCCGGCAAGACCATCTCGCTGGATTCGTCGGCCGATGCCGTGATCGCGGGCGCAGTCGACGTGGAGACCGGAGACGTCGTGCTGGCGATCCCGGCCTTCGCCATCGCGCACTGCGCGACCACCACCACGGCGTCCCCCACCGCGACCTCGACGAGCGGCGCGGGTGGCGGCGGGACCGTGCCGGTGTCGACGACGACCGCGCCGGTAGCAGCCCCGGCAACGGCTGTCGTCACCGACAAGGTTCACTACACGGGATGACCTCCTCAGCTCTGATCGGACGCCGTCGCCCCGGATCCGGGCCGACGGCGTCCGCCATATCGGTTTCCACCGATCACCGTCCAACCGATCACCGTCCAACCGATCATTGTCCAACCGACCACCGTCCAACCGGCAGGCGCATGAAGATCGCGCTGATCGTCGTCGTCGTCGGCATGGTTGCCTTGACCGGCTGCGGCGGAGGGGGCTCGAAGGCCCAGGCACAGGCGTCCGCGACAGCCCTTCCGGATCCGGTGAGCAGCCAGCTCGCGGCCGTGACCGCCGTCAACGCCGACGGGATGAACACGGTCGTGACCGCGACCGGCGCGGTGGTGGACATCTACAAGACCCCCACGGCGAAAACCGCGTCCTCCCAACTGCACAGCCCGAACCCGGCAGGTGCTCCGCGGGTGTTCCTGGTGGTGGCGAAACTCCCGAACTGGTGGCACGTCCTGCTGCCGGTGGAGCCCAACGGCAGCACCGGCTGGGTGAAGGCGTCCCAGGTGAAGGCCAGCCTTACGAGCTACCACATCGTGGTTGCCCGCAAGGACCACCGCCTGCGGGTCTATGACCGGACCACGGTCGTCGTGGACGAGCCCATCGCCGTGGGCACAACTGACACCCCGACGCCCGGCGGTCACTTCTACCTGACCGAGTTGCTACAGCCACGCAACCCGGCCGGCGCCTACGGTCCGTACGCCTTCGGGCTCAGCGGGTTCTCCACCACCCTCGACTCCTTCGACGGGCAGGCCCCGGTGATCGGTATCCACGGAACGAACCAGCCCAACCTGATCGGGCAGGATGTCAGCCACGGCTGCATCCGGGTTCGCAACGATGTCATCACCAGGCTCGCGAAAATGCTCCCGCTGGGTACCCCGGTGGAAATCGCGGTCTGATCCACTGCTGCTGGCACCGCTGCTGGCACCGCTGCTGGCACCGCTGCCGCGAACGATGTGGATCCAGCGCTGTTCCGACAGCACCGGATTCACATCGTTCGGAGGCCTTCGACGTAACCGATGCATACTGGACCAACCGGTGGGCGCTCAGGCCAGCGGTGAAGCGATCATGGATTTTCGCGCTGTCGGAGACCATGGCAACGGCCGAACCGAACCCACGGCGGCATCCAGGGGGTACACAGGTGATGGGGACGTTGCTGGCGGCGCGGCGCGGGCGGGTCCAGGCCCTCGGCCTCGGTCTGGTCTGCGTCCTGCTGGGGCTCGCAACCAGCTCCTGCGGAGGCGGAAAAGTCCCTGGTCCGGCCGCGGTGGGAACCGATCCCGTGCCCCCGACTCAGGAGGCGGCCGCCCGTACGTCGCTGCACGCCGACGACTATGTGCTGACCGAGGGGCCGGAGACGACCGGTTTCGGGGCCAATACGTCGCTGGACAACCGTGGCGCGCTGTCGGTCGCCGCGATGACCAGTTTCGCCTCGTGCATGGGTGAATCCAGCGCCGGGTCGAAGGTGGAGCCGCTGGACTCGGCCAAGGGACCGTACTTCACCACGAGTGACAGCCAGGTCTTCATGGGATCCGTGGCGGCGGTCTATCCAGCCAACGTGATTGCGGGTGCCGTTCGAGTCGCCGCCGAGTCATCCTTCCCGTCCTGCGTCGGCCAGCTGCTCCAACGCGAGTACGCCAAGGCCGCTGACCTGCCCGCCAGCAGCACGTTCACGGTTGGGGCAGCGTCAGCCCGCAAGCCGCCCCCCGGCGTCAGCGCACTGACCAGGGTGAAGGCGACCATGACTCTGGACGGGCCGCCGATACCGATGACCTTCGATCTGATGTTCGTGTTCCACGGCCAGGTCCAGAGCTCCTTCGTCGTCGGCCGCGTGTTCGACGACCCCGACCAGGCCGTGGTGAACCGGGTCGCACGGCAGATCGTCCGGAAGATCGCCAGTCAGTAGTCAGTTCATGATCGTCAGATACTCCCCCGCCAGGCGGCGGTCTGCGAACAATCATGTGACACCCACGCCATGCGCATCCACGGACGGACTACACGAACGCTACTTTCCGCGCCCGTGTGGCAACATGGTGCGATCGTTACCGATGAGGTGTGCTGTTTCGGTGCGTGCGGTGGGCAACCGGTAACGATCGGTAGACAGCGATCGTCAGGTGACAATGCGCCCACACGCACGAGTGACCAGTGCACGAGTGACCAGCGCACGAGTGACCAGCGCACGACCGACCAGGGCAGGACCGACCGGTGCGCAACCGACCTGGGGCACGACCGTCGCGATGAGAGTGGGGACTATTGGCACCGCAGGCCGCCGGGTGGAATGAGGGCTTATCGGATGTATGGTCATATTTTGCCCAGATCGTGCCAAAAATCGGGGCGTTCGCGTTCATCATGTTCGCTGGCGGCCTGGCCGTCCGCGCCGTCATCAGAATCATCAACCATCTCCTTGACCGCGCCGGCGCCGACAACCTGCTCGACCGGGGTGGGCTCACCCGCGCGCTCCGCCGGCCCGCCCACGAGCTGCGCGTCGGCGTGTTACGGCTGGTGTTCGCCGTTGCACTCCTTGCGCTCTTCCAGTTGGCCCTCGGCCTGTTCGGCACGAACCCCGTCAGCGACCTCGTCCGCGACCTCACCATCCTGCTCGCGCACGCGATTCTCGCCTGTGCGGTGCTCGTACTCGGCGTCACCCTTGCATCGGCCGCCCGCGCCTTCGTCGGCGAGGCGCTGACCGGCCTTCACTACGCGAACACCGCAGCGACCACCACAACCGTGCTCATAATGATCGGATTTGGCAAGGCAGCCCTCGACGAACTCGGACTTGCCACCGCAGTGACAACCCCGATGCTCTACGCCCTGCTCACGACGGTCACCGGGGTGACGGTGGTCGGGGTGGGTGGTGGCCTGATTCGTCCGATGCAACGCCGCTGGGAGGAGGTTCTACGCCGTGGTGGCCCGGAGCTGACGACCGCCAGGTCCACCTGGCGGGACAACCGGGCTCGTGCCGCCGCCGAGGAGCCGGTGGTCGTCCCGGTGAGCGACCTCGTCAGCGCCCCGGCCGGTGACCCGGTCGGTGATCTGGCCGGTGACCCGGTCGGTGATCTGGTCGGTGATCTGGTGGCGGCGGGTCACGGCAACGGCGGGCAGACGGCGGACCCTGCGGATCCGATCCCCGAGCACGAACGGGACACGTCCACGGCAACCGGCGGATCAGGCCTCGACCCCGAGCCGGGGCAACCGTCGTGACAACCTGGCCGCAGGAGAACCTGACCTCGTAACGACATGACTTCGTAAAGATATGACATGGCAGTCACAGCTGGAACGATGCTCACACTCGGCAATCACGAACACCACGCCATCAGACCCAAGGACCACCCAAACCATCCGAGATCCCCACGACGCACCCATGCTCCTTGTGCGAACTGACGCACGCGAGGGATGTGGGTGAGGCACTCTGGGTACGACGGAGTGTCGCGACCAACGGCGGCGCCGGTCCCGTCGCTCCGCCATGCGGCGCGCTGGATTCGGCCTGCCGGACGGCCTGGGTCCCCAGGCCGTCCGCGGCCGCAGGCCACCTGCGCGGAGCGCGGGAAGCGGGGGAGACATTTCGGTGGACATGCCATCAGACCTGGAGCGCTCCCGGTTGCTCCTTGTCTGGCTGCAGGCCCGTCGCGCGGTCGACCGCTGCCTGTCGGACCTTCTCGCCGCCGGACCAGCCGGTGAGCGTCGTGTCCGCGAGCAGCTCGAACTGGTCGACAACCTGGAGAACCGCGCTCAGGAGGCGTTTGTCCGCTATCGGCGCGCCGCCGCCGCGATCAGCCCGCGGCCAGAGCGTCCTGATGAGGCAGCCGCGTCGGATACAGCCGACCTGACAGATGCAGGTGATGTCGAGGTAGCTGATATAGCCGGCATGGCCGATGTCATCGATATTACCGATATCACCGATCCGGTAGACCGGACCGGCCCGACCGACCGACCCCGTCTCGGCGTGGTCAGGACAGACGGGCACGGGCCCGGCACTGACATCGTCCGGAGTCGAACGAAAGATCACATGTCGGCGTCCACCCCAATGCCTGCGGCCACAACCCCAACGCCCGCCACAACCCCAACGACACTGCAGACACCGTCGGGATGCGGCCTGGGTAGCCAGGGCGCGGCACCGGAGTCAGGCGTCTTTTCGGCCCTGCCCGGATCCACCACGGGTCCCGCACCACACACCGGCCGGGATGGCGAGACGAGCGTCATCCGTGGCCTTCGCAGTCCACGAGGAGATCAACACCGACACCGATGACAGGCCCGTCTGGCGGGCGGGACAAAATCCGAGTGGTGCCATCCTCGCGTCGCCGCACCATGCTCAGCCTCATCACCGGGTTCGTACTTGTCCTGACCTGGTACCTGGCGGGGTGCGCCACCGTGAGCCGGTCTCACCGGACGCCGATCACGCCCGTGGCTGGCGCCGCCACCCCGACGATCGGACCGGACGCCTACGAACGGTCAGGGCGAACGCCGCAGCTGCGCCTCACCCTGCCGCCGGCCACATCCCCGCGGCCCTTTCCGCTCGTCGTCGCGCTGCACAGCCTTGCGAACGACGGTCGCGAGCCCCAGGCGAAGTGGGGCATCGATGCCCTGGCCGCCAGTGCCGGCGTCGCCGTGGCCTATCCCGATGGTCTGGACAAATCGTGGGACGCCGGCACCTGCTGCGGGCAGGCCGCCGCCGAGCATGTCGACGACGTCGGATGGCTGCGGGCCCTCATCTCCCATCTCGAACAGCACTATCCCATCGACCGTCACCGGGTGATTCTGGTCGGCTTCTCCAACGGTGGGATGCTCGCGTACCGCTACGCGTGTGAGCACCCGTCCGAAATCGCCGGCATCGCCGTGGTGGCAGCCAGTCGGCAGATCACAGGCTGCACACCGGCGGCCCCGATCGGTGTGGTGGCCGTGCACGGACAGCTCGATGAACGCGTTCCCTACGAAGGCACCGCCTGGTCCGATGTGCTGGGGGCATCGCTCACATCGGTCGAGGACAGCCTGAAGCCGTTCCGGGCCAGAGCCGGCTGCCCTTCGCCCCCGCAACCGGACGACAGCGTCAGAACCGACGCCGACGGGGTACCGACCGAGGATGCGGCCGGTGGCCAGGCCACGCCCACGCCCACAGCCCCCGCCACAGCCGCATCCCCGGCCGGCGGCCATTACTCGGCGACAAGAAAGGAGACGAGCTGCTCGTCCGACCAGCGGGTCGTGGAGTTCCTGCTTCCCGGTGTCGCCCATGGCTGGCCACCCAGCAGCGGTCCGGCACAGTTCAACACCGCAGAGGTGCTCTGGCGGCTGCTCGCGCCAATGCGGTCGCACCGAGCCGGACCCAACCTCTGAAACGCGTCGGTCAGGCCGGGGTGGACCGGCGTCGGTCAGGCCGGGGTGAACGACGCCCGCAAGCTCGCCATCAGGGTCGTCGCGGTGTCCGCCTGTGCCGATGACGACCGGGCGATCAGGACATAGACCGCGTCCCCGGCCGACAGTGCCCGCATCACGTAGGTGACTCGTTGCCCCTCGCGCAGGTAGGAGCCGACCAGCTCCTGGCTCGGTGCGGCGGTCGTGTCCGTGACCTGTCCGGACCTCTCCTGGGTGAACCCAGGCTGAGTGGCGAACTCGGAGTCCTGGACGGCCTTGAGCGCCGCCCGCTGATCCGTAGCCGCGACACGCGCGACTCCGATCATCCGAGGCCCGCCCGTCGCCGTCCCGGATCCCGATGCTGTTCCAGATCCCGATGCTGTTCCCGCCGGGGCCTCGATGAAAAAGACGGCGGTGTTGTCTCTGCGTTGATTCCACCCCGGCGGATGAGAGAACTTCGCCCGCTGCTTCGCGTCGGTGACGGCGACCCAGTCAGCCGGTACCGTCACGGGGGCCGTTGTGGTGCCCGGGCCAGCGGCGGGGCTTGCTGATGCCGACGGCCCCGCCGCGGCGGCCGTGCCGCTCGGCGCGGTGGCCGGCCGGGCCGCGGTGGCGGCCTTACCGGGATTGATCTTCTGCCAGACGAACCCGGCGCCACCCCCGACGGCGAAGGCGACCGCGAGAATCACCACCGCGTACAGCAGGCGCCGCAGCAGTGGCGTGCCTGCGACGGCGTTGCGGGGCTGTGCCCGGTGCGAACCGGTGTCCTCAATCGAGGATGGCGCGCTGCCATGGTCATCCCGACGTCGGCCACGCACGCGTTCGGACCGACCGCGGCCAGCCTGGTCGGGCGTGACCGAGCTCGCGGATCGCTCCGTCCTGACGGGCCGGTCCGCTCGGTCCGCTCGATCCGCTCGATCCGCGCCCGGACGTCGGGCGCCGGTGCCGGCAGCGTCGGCGCGTGCTCGGGTGGTACGCGGCGGGGCGACTCCCTTCGGCCGGTCGGTAGCCTCGGTGGTCTCACGGGTCTCACGGGGGCGCCGTACACCGCCTGTACCGGCAGATCCGTCGTCCATCCCCGATTCCCGCACCGAGGCCCCCGCCGCAGCCCCCGCCGATCCCCTGGGGGGCGTCGAATCCGCGGGATGGCGTGGCATCGGCCCCGTGGACCCAGCGGATGGCTGTCCCCCGGCGCGGCCCTGGTAAGCCTGCTGCGCGGGGGGACGTCCGCCCACAGTCGTGGTATCCACATCGGGCGACGCGATCGGCGCGGCCCCGTTGCGCGGCATGTTCCCGCCACGGGCTTGCGGGTACCCCGGCCCGAAGTCCGCCGGCGGCTGTCCCGCGCCTAGGCCACCGGACCGGTAGCCCCCGGTGTCGGGTGGATAGGGCCGACCCTGGGGATGCCGGTCCCCGTGCTGGGGGTGGGACACCGCGGTCTGGTGCGGACCGGAAGTTGGCCCTGGCCCTGGCCCGCCAGGCCCGCCAGGCCCGCCTGGCCGTGGCGGCGCGGAACGGTAGGCCGGCGCGCCGCCACGGGAACCGGGATCGACCGGTGGTGGCCCTGAGGGCGCGGCCTGTGGGGCGTATCGGGTGTTCTCACCGTAGACGTCGGTCGGCGATCGACCGGCCGGCGGGTATCCGGGCGCGACCGGACCGTGGCCACGGGGCGCCGCCTCGGCGCGGTAACCGGCGTCGTTGCCGGGGCCAGCCGTCCGATCATTGCGAACGTATTCAGCCCGTGGCGCAGCGCCGTTGCCCGGGTGGGGACCAGGCGCGCGCGAGTCCGGCGCCGGATATCCGCCAGCCGGTGGGTAGGGATCCTGGGCCGGGGGCCTGTCCGGCCGCGGACGGGAACCGGCATCCCGATACGAACCAGGGTTCTGATATTGACCGGAATCCTGATATTGACCGGAGCCCTGGTACGGACCCTGGTACCGGTCCTGGTACCGGTCCTGGTTCGGGTCCTGGTTGCGGTGCGGCTCCTGGTTGCGGTGCGGGCCCGGGGGATAGCCGTCCCGACGGTCGGGAACCGCATGTGCCGGGGCCGCGCTTCCATCGGGGTATGCCGGCGATTCCGGCGTGCCGTCCACGGCCCCTGGTCGACGCGGATTCGCTGCATCAGACCGTCGCACGCCGTCCGCCACCGACTGACCTCCCATCGCGGTCCGCACCAACCAAACGTCCCCATCGGTGTATCACGGCGTTGCGCTCGCGTTGCGCGCGCCCAGTTGACAACCACCAGAGTAAGAGATCCCGGCCGCGAGGGTTCCAGCGCATGTTGCGAAAGCCATCTGTCCAGCTCACAAGGCCCGGGCGCCGGTCCGCACGATTGAAGATCTGCCGCCCACTTAGTGGTCGGCGCCGGAGGTCGGGGTTCCTGCCGGATTGGCGAAGCCGATCTGGGAGGTCCGTCGGGGGGTGTCGGCGCCGCCCACTTAGGATTTGGGGACTCGACAGACACGCTCAAGCAACAGCCCGCCGACGACGAGCACCGCAGCGGCTCCGATTCCCAGACCGGCGGTGATCGTATCCGTGCCAGCGGTGAGGAACTCGTCCGAGCGTGGCAGCACGTAACCGAATACCGACGCCCACGCCCCCGCCAGCGCCGCACCGGCGAGGCTGCTGGCCTTGGCCATGGCCGCCAGCCGGGCGACGGTCAGCGGCAGGATCGGCCTCGTCCCCGGCCGCCCCTGCAACCGACGCCGGGTGATCGACGCGGTCTGCGCCTCCACCAATCCGACGATCACCAGCGACAGCGGTGCCGTGTGTGGGAATCGCGGTAGATTCTGATAATTGAAGATCATGAAAACGTAGGTGAACGCACCGGCCACCACAGCCGCCGCCACCAGGTCACGCGCCCGGGTCGGCTTCACCGGCGCAGACTCCACGGCGTTCGGTGGACCCCGGAGGCATCCAGCCCGACCACCAGATCGGCTACCCGACCATGACCGGGCAGCACCGCGTCCGGATCGACGTCCAGCCATGGGACGCAGACGAACGCACGGGTGTGGGCACGCGGATGTGGGATGAGGATCTCCGGATCGTCACTGACCAGCTCGCCGCAGGCGATGACGTCGACATCCAGGGAACGCGGCCCCCACCGTACCGTCCGCACCCGCGATGCAGCCCCCTCGGCCGACCGCACGGCCGCCAGCAGGGCCCGCGCCGGCGCCGCGGGGACCAACACGACCGCGTTGAGATAATTGTCCTGGTCGGGTCCTCCGACGGGCGTGGTCTCGTACACCTCAGACATCGCCAGGGCGCGCAGCGCACGGACGGCGGCACGAAGCCGCGCAAGGCGGTCACCCAGGTTCGAGCCCAGCGCGAGAACCGCGGTCGGCGGCCCCGGCTGCGGTATCGGCCCGGTCACGCGGGCTGGTCCCGGGTCACGGTGACCGCGACGTCGGTGAACGGCAGTGGGATCGGCGCCGCGGGCTTGTGCACGGTCACCTGGACCCGGGCAACGCGGTGGTCGGCCAGACACGCGGTAGCCAGCCGGTGCGCAAGCGTCTCGATCAGATCCACCGGTTCGCCGGCCACGATCCCGGCCAGGGTCCGGGCCAGCGTCCCGTAGTCGACGGTGGCGGTGATGTCGTCGGTCCTGGCCGCCGGCCGGGTATCCACCCACAGAACGGCGTCCACGATGAACTCCTGACCCAGCGCGCGTTCGGCCGGCAGGACGCCATGGCAGCCGTGGACCCGCAGGCCGGTGAGGGCGATCCGGTCCGGCGCGGCGGCCAGCGGACCGTCGGCCCCGGGCCATCCCGCTCCCGGTGGTCCACCGGTCATGCCGCACCCGCCGGTGGACGTCCGGGCCCGCCCGGGTCAGAGCCGCCGGCTGCGGACCGGGTGCGCGCATCGCGCGGCTGCCAGGGGGCGCGGGCGCCCTGCCATGCCTGCACGACCCGGACGGCGTCCGCCGCCGCCCGCACCGCATGCACCCGTACCGCCCAGACCCCGGTGGCCGCCAGTAGCGCCGTTGTCGCCTGGGTGGCGTCGTCGCGGTCAGCTGCCGGCCGGGACCGACCGTCGGCGTCCGCGAGCAGGCTGCCGAGAAACGACTTGCGCGACGTACCGACCAGCAGGGGCTGGTCCAGCGCGGCAAAGGCGCCCATGTGCGCGAGCAGGGCCCAGTTGTGCCTGGCCTTCTTCGCGAAGCCGATCCCCGGATCGATGATCACATTTTCCGGCGCGACACCGGCTGCGACTACGGCTCCAAGGCGCTCACGCAGCTCGGCCACGACCTCGGACACGACGTCACCGTAGACCGCCCGCGTGGACATGTTCGCACTCGCACCCCTGGCATGCATCAATACGTAGGGAACGCCCCGCTCGGCGGCGAGCGTCAGCAAATCGCGGTCGGCCGCGCCCGACACGTCATTTATGATCGCAGCACCGGCTGCCAGCGCGGCCTCGGCGACCGTCCGGCGAGTCGTGTCCACGCTGACGGCGACCCCTGCCGCGGCCAGCTCGGTCACAACCGGCAGCACCCTGCGCAGTTCCTCGTCCGGATCGACCCGGGCCGCACCCGGTCGGGTCGACTCACCGCCGACGTCAATGATGTCGGCGCCGTCGGCGGCCATCGCCAGCCCGGCCCGGACCGCTGCAGCGGCGGTCGAATAGGTACCCCCGTCGGAGAACGAATCCGGGGTCGCGTTGATCACGCCCATCACGCGGGTCCGGCCCACCGGCTCCAAGAGACTGTGACTGGCCTGCTCGGGCGTCATGGCTCCTCGATGATCAGCGTGGGGACACATCCGGACCGCCGACAGGATGATGATGTCGTCGGTAGGAGTACCGATAGACGGGTCGGAACCCGAGCGCGCCGTACAGCCGGCGGGCCGCGGCGCTGGTCTGTTCCACCTGCAGGTAGGCGCGCGACGCACCCGCGTCGGCAGCCCAGGTGACAAGCCCGGCAAGGACGGCACGCGCCGCCCCCCTACCGCGCGCGCCCGGTACGGTCGCCATGCTGTAGACGCCGAGCCAGTCTCCGTCGAGGACCCCGCGGCCGACCGCGACCGGCACACCGTCGGCCACACACATGGCGTATTTCGCCGCCACCGTGAGATTCGCCAACACCTTGAGGGTGCCGGTGCGCTGGTCGGCAAAGGTTGACAGGACCCGCCCGGCAACGTCGAGCCAGGTGTCGGCGATGCCATCGAACATGATCGTTTCGGCGAGCGCGGCGGTGTCCAGCCGTTCGGCAAGGTCCGCCAGATCGGCGGTGCAGACATCGGTAGGACCTGTGTCGTCGAACCCGGCCGCGTCCAGCGCCTGGTGGATGCCGGCCGGCACTGACACCGGGGTGATCTGGATTGTCGGGCGAAGCCCTGCCGCGGCGTAGAAGCCGCGGACCTCGTCGAGCGCGACAGTAAGATCAGAGACGTCTCCACGAGCCCAGACCGAGTTGCCGCGCCGCGAAGAGCCAGCCGACGCCCGCAGCACCCAACCACCGACGTGGCGCTCACGCAACGGGGGCCACGCACGATGGGCAAGGCCCTCCAACTCACGACTGAGGGCTACATCGACCTGATCGCCGACACCCGGCGCCGCCAGCGCATCACGTCCGGGGCTGCTTGCGGCAGGCTCGGCAACCCCGCCCTGCCGGCCGGCTGCCGTCCGCCGACTGCCGCCCGAAGACGGACCCGCACTGACCACACGTCTGAGGCTACCGGCCTGTGAACGACACTTTCTCGCTCGCCTCTCGCCGCTCGCCGCTCGCCTCTCGCCGCCGCACCCGACGCGGTGACACCCGACGCGGTGGCATCCGACGCCACGGATGCGCAACGGCGGTGGATTGATACCCTCGGAGAGCGTCACGGGAAGCAATGGGGATGCACCGGCCAGCACATCATGTACAAATAGCGCAATCAGCCCGCAGGCATCCACCGGACCGCGGGCGATCTGACTACTGGGCGCAAACTTTGTTACCTCGCCGTAACGACCATTCAACCCGACGGGAACACCGCAGCTCTACCGTTTTTTACGGTAACGTCAGTTGTACCACTGCCCGACAAAGGAGCCGGGCTCCTCCCTGAAGGGCATGGAACGAAAAGTGATGGTGAACCCGCCACGCGGTGCCGTTTTGGCAGGTGTATCCGGTGAGGCGACCCAGCCACACGAGGTGCTGGTCAAATGGACGTCGCTTCACGACTGTGAGTCGTTGAAAGGCCGCCCATGAGCAGACTGGTCACACTCGTCGCCGCTGTCGACGCCCAGCCTACGCTGGAACAGACGGATTCAATTCTTGCCGAGCTGGGTCAAATGCCCCGTAATCCCATTGTCACGGGTCTGATCGATGCCTTGCTGGAGTACCGGACACTCCTGGTGAGCCTGACACCATGATCTTCATGTCGACGAAGATCATGCATGCCGCCGGCCGTGCGAAAAAGGCATGATCGCACGGCCTTTGGCCAGATACCGACGATCCGGCATGCCGCCGGCCGTGCGAAAAAGACATGATCGCACGGCCTTTGGCCAACTTGGAAAGTATGCTGGTACCTGAACCAGTCAGGTGGTCTCCTGATACTTGGTGGTGAGACCACCTGACTGGTCCATATTTCGCGCGAAGACAATCTCGCGCAGTCATGGCACCTGGCCGGCGGCCGTGCGATCATCGCTTCGCACGCCGCCGCGGGTGTCAGGACAGGTGGCGGTGTATCACCGCCACGACGGCGGGACTAGCGGCCGAACGGCTGGCCCTGCTGGCCCTGCTGCCCCTGCTGCCCCTGCTGGCCCTGCTGGCCAAAGCCGCCCTGGCCGCCGCCCTGCTGCTGGCCGCCGAACTGGCCGCCGACACCAGCGCCCGCGCCGACGAGCTCCTGCAGCCGGGTCTCGACGTAGCGCTCGCTGTGGTGAGTCTTGTCCGCGATCCGCTGAACGAGATCGTTGACGTCACGAGCCGCGTCGAGGTCCGCGGTGCCGACCTGTCCGAATTCATCGAGAAGTCGGTACCGGATCTGCTGCCAGTTCTGCCGCAGCTGCTGTTCGATTTGCTGCTGCTGCTGCTGCTGTGCCATCACGTTTTTTCCTCTCGCCGGGACTGACCGAACAAGAAGTGACCCTACTCCACTGGACGCTCACCCGGTCAACCCCGCCGGATAACTTCGTCCGTGTAATTTCGAAAAGTCTCCTTATCGCAAAATGAGGTCATGCCGCAAAAAGAGAAGTAATACTGAGGGAACGGGCACGTATCATCTGGTCCATAGAACTCGCCGCCGTCGGCCGGGAAGGCACCGATATATCCGGCGGCAGGCCTCCATCGGGCCACCGAGCGACGCCGGACGGCCACTTTCGGCACGCGCGACACGGTCCCACCGATGGATTCCGGGTCTGGTGACGGCGGGTGCGCCCGCCCGCGACTGCGCTATTCTGACCGACCCGGTGCCCGGGATTTCGACCCGGCGGCGACCGCGACAACGATAGTCGACGAATTCTCATGGGAGCCGCGGCAACTCTTTTCTCCCGCCCGGACCGTCGCCTTTCGAGTCGACGACGAAGCAGAAAAACGCCAACGGGGAGAAGGCCTGCATGAATCGGTGTACCCATGCTTTCGGCGCGCTCGGGTACATGATTTTCCGGCTCATAGAACCTGTTCTTGTTCTTAGCACGCCCAGCAATAGGCACGCGGCGTCGCGGGGCCGGCCCCGCGGCCTACCCGGGTCGGCACCCAGGCCGTCTGGTTGGGCTTCCCTCGCCCGGCGGGACGAGACTGGGACGTCATGGGAACCCGACAGCCCTCGACGGGGAAGGGTGATGATCCACGGGCCAGGCCTCGGCCGCGGCTGTCAGCAGGGCTGTCGGCATCGGACCCGCCGACCCGTCCGCGATCGCCAGCTGCTGCGCGAGCCTGGTGGATCGCAGGGACCTGCGCGGGGCTGTTCGTCGTAGTCACGATCGTGGTAAAGGCCCGCTGGGCGCCCCTTGCCCACGCGGACACCGACACGGCCGCGGACCTCAACGCCGTCGTGGCCACCCGGGGTTGGCTGATCGACGCCGCCGATGTCCTGAGCATCCTGATCGCCCCGTTCATCCTGAGAGTGGCCACCCTGGCCGTTGTGGTGGCATTGTGGACTCGAGCGCGCCCCGGGCGGGGTGGAAACGCCCGTGGTCTCGGCCGGCTCGATCCAGCCGGCCTCCGCTGGCTGACCCTGTTCATCGCAATCACCGTCGGGATCGGCGGAATCATCGGCAGTGCCGTCAAGGTACTGGTCAATCGGGCCCGCCCGTCCGTCGCGGCGCCGGTCGCCACAGCCCACGGGACGAGCTTCCCGTCCGGGCATGTGGTCGGAGTGACCGTCGCGGTGCTGGTGGGGCTGACCGCGCTGGCCGCGGTCCACGGGCGACGGCCACCGGTCGTCGTCGCAGCACCGACAGTGTTGATCATCGTGGCGGTCGGAGGTGCGCGTCTCGCCCTCGGTGTGCACTATCTGTCGGATGTCATCGGCGGCTGCCTGCTCGCGGTCGCCTGGACAGCGACCATGATTGCCGTATTCACCCGACGCATCTTCGAAGGATCTTCTTCGGACCTGTCTTAGAACCAGCTCCAATGGTCACCCTGTCGACGGTGCCGATCCCGCTGGACAAGGCCGACCAGCTCAACGACTCCGATATCGAACCCAATCTCCACACCGCCCGGACACGACTGCCAACGGTGTTCCGATACGATGGCAACATCAGCCGCCAGATTCACATCCCGAACAGGACGACGGACCCTGTTCAATCGCGGGGAACAGCGGAAATCCTGGCTCGAAGAACTATCAGAAAACTGATAGGAGTCAGGAATACGGCAGCCAGCGGACGCTTTCGTCCGCATAGCGCAGGCTCGCCAGGCGGACGGCGAACTGCGCTGCCACCCGCGGATTGCTCGCAAGAATCGGCACAACGCTGGTCACCAGCTTCAGTTCCCGCAGGGCCCGCAGGACCTCAAATCCCGACCAACGCGTCACATCGAAGCCGTACTCCGACGCAAGCACCGCGTGCTGTTCCGGCGGGTAACCGAAGCGCAGCTGCCCGACAGCCACCGGGATCAGGTCCCATTCGGTGGGTCCGTAGCAGGCGGAATCGAAGTCGCACATGACCACCCGTCCGTCGTGGCATCTGATCAGGTTGCCGAGATGGGCGTCGCCGTGGACGATACCCGCCGGGAGGTCGTACGTGACACCCTCGAGGGCGGCTTGGAGCCGGTCGGCCATCCGCCGGAGAAACGCGAGGTCAGCGTCGGTGAGGCCCTCCGCATCGGCAAGACGCCTGCGAACGTCGTCCAGCGGGTCCCATGGGGGTAACGCGGTGTCGGGTTGTGGTAGCGCGTGGATCCGCTGTAGAACTACAGCGAGATCGGATGCGGCCGGAGGGTCGCCGTTCACCACCCGTTCACCCGTGGTGGAGGCACGTGAAGCCGATACGTGCGCTGTCGAGCCGAGTGCTGAGGCGCCGAGTGCTGTCGAACCGCGTGTGGTGGCGGCGTGTGTGGTTGGCCCTCGAACGCCCAGCAGGGGCTGGTTCTCCTGAAAGTGGCGACCGGGCGGCTCGACCAGTCGCGGCTCGGCCTGAGCGTCAATCCACAATGTGGCCACGACGCTACCGAGGAGCAGCGGTGCCGGCAGACCCGGCGCAAGGCGCACCGCCGGCACTTCGTGTCGAGCCAGCCAGCGAGCGACTTGGACAACCTTGTGCGCGCGGTGCGCCATCGCCTGCGACCCGCAGATCCGGATGACCAGCCTGGCCCGCGGCAACCGGAACACCGCGTTGGCGGTAATCTTGATGACCTCGGCATCCCGGTCGTCCAACCCGACCGCCGCGCACATCTCGCGGAGAATCGACCATGCGTTCGCCACGGTGAAGCGACCATCGCACCCCGTGACTGCCATCCGACATCGCTCCGATCCTCATTCAACCCGGAGCGTCGTCAGGCGAGTTCCTCCGAACGTACCCACCTCGCTCCGCGCCCTTCCGTGTCCTCATGACACACGGTCAGTGCTGCTGGTTCGTCATGCACGTTCAGCGACGGGCTCCACCGCTGGCCGATATCCACGGCTCTGAACGTCTACGGCTCTGAACGTCTACGGCCCTGACACGTCTACGGCCCTGACACGTCTACGGCCCTGACGTCCATGACGATGCCTTTTCGCCCTCCCGCTGCCAGTCGCGTACGAACGCCGCCAGCTCCCGCACGGCGCGGACATCACCGTGTGTTCGGGTTATCGCCAGCAACTCATCGGCCCGATTCGACGCCGACGCCACCGTGCGTCCCCAGGAGATAGTGATCGCCTCGGTGGCGAGCGCGCAAACCCGGTCAAGCTCGAGCCGTCCCTGGCGGACCAGGGCCAATGCAAGATCCAGCCTGATCACCGAACGGAAACCCGGGGTGTTCATCGCGTCAAGCCGGGGCATGGCGATCTGTGCATGTTCCTCTGCGGCACGGGGCCGGCCAAGCAGGCACAACGCCGTGGTCGCGTTGTAGGAGACCTCCACCGGATGGAAGGTGTCAAAGCCCGGACCGGGAGATCCCCATTGTTCCACGGGAATCATGTCAGCAAGATCGTAGGCAGTATCCAGCGCCAGTGCGGCGCCACGGACGTCGCCGAGGGCCGCGAGTGCGCGGGCCTCCTGACAGACCAGGCGCGCCCGTACCGGACCGCCACTGACGTGGCGCAGCCCGTCCCGCGCGAGCTGCAGGGCAACCGCCGGACGCCCGCCGTAGAACTCGGCCACCGCCGCGATCTCACGGGCCGATCCCTGCAGAGGTCCGTCACCCGCCCACTGCCCGTCGGCGTATCCCTGGGCGGCCAGGGCTCGTGCCGCATCGGGCTCGCCCAGTTTGAACGCCGCATCAGCGTGCAGAACGGCAAGCCGACCAGCGATGATCCGCAACCGACGGGCGTCCGAGGCCTGCAGGGAACCGCGGGCCAGCCGGCCCAGACCGGAGCGTAGACGAACGGCCTGTGTCGCCACCTGCGCGGGCGCCGTGTACTCGTGCGCGCGCAGCAAAGCGGCCAACCGCTCCTCGGCATGTGCAAGCGCAACCTGAAACGGCGTTGCACCACGCCCATCCACCACGTCCGCAAGCTGCCCATCGGTGAGGAAAACGCCGACGACGGTTGCCCCCGCATAGAGGTGAAACTGCCGCCGATCGGGCAGCGCCGATGTCCCGGCGATCGACATCGTGGGGATGTCGCGACGGTCGGCCCCCGTTACGGCGGGGCCGGCTTCGCCCGGCGACGACATCGGGGCGGGCAGGACATAGGAGTCCGGATGATCGTCTGGGGGGGTACGGGCGGCCGGAATCGACGCGGCCGGCATATCGGGCGGGCCTGGCTGGCCTACCTCCGCAGCCGCCGGCCAGAGGCTGGCCGAGCAAGCTGACGGGGACAGTTCGTCAGCGTGGGACATGACTACGCGCTCCCTGTGTCCTGTCGGCAAGGCCACAATGTGGCACTTTCCGTACCGATATGATCTCGTTCAGCAGCAAGAATGTGACTCAAGGTAACTCATGCGAAGCGCGTCGCGGGATGCGCCAAGGGGAGAGAGCACGCTCAGACCACGACAGGCACGGAGAGTTTGCGGGTCGGCTCACGACGACCTGAGTTACCCCCGGCGGTATCGCGCTCGCAACGCAACCGTTGGACCGAATTCTTCAGGCGCGGGCGACGCTCCCACGCAGACCGGAAAGCCAGGCCGCCGCGTTGCGGAAAGCATCGTCCGACGTGCTGGACCGCATGATTCGGAGCCTGTCCATCCGCACTCGGTCAGCTGCCGAGAAATCGGACCTCAGCGCAGATACGGTGCAGCGCCGAACGCGCCGGCCAGTGCGGCGTCGACCTGACGGACCGCGCCAAGAACGGCCGCTACGTTCGGTAATGGGTCGAGATCGACTTCATGAACGATCAGCAGAGTGAGCAACGCCGCATCGGAGAACGTGTCAGGAGGCCCGAGACAGGCCAGCCGGGTCGGTGAACTCATGCCCACGGCATCCCATCAAGGGTGGGTCTGATCGCGCGGGCCGGCGCAATCACCGCAGCGGGAGCGACCCGGACCGGATCAGCGCGTCTCACCTTGACGATCCTACGGCGTCGTGACGGACCGCATTGAAGGACCCCGATTCCAACCAGTCATCTACCGTCCGAATTATGATGAGCTGGACAGCCTAACTCCCCGTATCGTCACGCAGCGCACGCGACACCCCCCGACACGGTCCAGATCCCGCTGAAAGCTCGCCCGGGACACCGTTCACCTCTTACCCACCGTGGCGGTGCTGGGCTGTGTAGAGGTCCCACAGTCGGTAGAGGTCGTCGTCGGCCGTCCCCGTCCACACCCGGCCGACGACGTTCTCCACGTCGATCAGCCAGATGGTGTCGTCGTCCCACCATCGCGGAGCCCATGCCTGGTCACCGAACCAGGCCGGCAACCAGGTCGGATCGACCGGCGCATCGGCATTCCACCGGCCGAACAGCCAGCGCGCCCACGCTCGTCCCCTCCTTATACGGAGCCGTATACGGCCGATCTATTGCGGCACGTGCGTGCTATGTGGGCGGGTGGAACGTGAACCTGATTCCTTCCTGCACCAGGCAGCATAGGGTCGGGGGAATGGACACGGCCGATGTGCGGCTCCTGCTGGACGCCGTGGCCGCCGGCGCGGTCAGTCCGGACGAAGCCCTGAGCCGCCTCACCGCCGGCCCGCTCGGCGACGGCACCGGCTGGACCGACCTGGGGTACGCCCGTGTCGACACCCACCGCGGCCTGCGCACCGGCGACGCGGAAGTCGTCTACGCCGCCGGCAAGACGCCGGCACAAACGGTCGGCATCGTCGCCGAGCTGCGGCGGGTGGCCGGCCCCGGCCATCCGACGCTGGTCACCCGCGCGGACGCGGCCACCGTCGCGGCGCTGCTCCTCCAGTGGCCCGAGGAGCTGACCACGTCCAGTCCGCCTGCCCCGGGTCCGGGTCCAGGTCCGGGTCCGGGTCCGGAGTCCGGGCCTTCCACCCGGCTGTCCACGGTCGTCGTCGGCCCACTACCACCGGCCCGGGGGCGGGTCGTCGTCGTTTGCGCGGGGACGTCGGACGCGCCGGTCGCCACTGAGGCCGCGCTGACCGCCCGCGCATCCGGAGCGGGCGTTGAGACGATCACGGACGTGGGGGTCGCCGGGCTGCACCGGGTGCTCGCGGTCCGCGACATCCTCGCCGCCGCGGATTGTCTGGTCGTCATCGCCGGCATGGAAGGTGCCCTGCCAAGCGTCGTCGGTGGGCTCGTTGGTACGCCGGTGGTCGCGGTCCCCACCAGCATCGGTTACGGCGCTTCCTTTGGCGGGCTTGCCGCTCTGCTCGGGATGCTCACATCCTGCGCACCCGGCATCGTTGTCTGCAATATCGACAACGGCTTCGGAGCGGGAATCTTCGCCGCCCGCATCGCCCGCCGAACAGCGCCCATATCCGCACCCGCGGCACCCGCGGATCGTCCGCCGATGGGGTAGGTCATTTGGGCCGTAATAGCGACGATTTCCACCTACTGGACTGCCCGCGGACACCCGGGCGTTAGGTAGTTTTCGTTGCTATAGCGACCGTTTTGACCTACCGCTTCGCTACCGTCGGCCGCGATCGGCTGCAGGGGGCCGGGGCAGGGCGGGTCCGGGGCGCGTTCCGGCGACCCCGACCACCGGACGACAGTGGACGGGTGGACGACAGTGGACGGGTGACTGACGCCGGAACGCACCAAGCCAACAGCGCAACAGCGATGCCGACCGGACCGACCGGGTCTTCGCCGCCCCGCCCGGCACGGGTCGGGTGGCTCGACCTGTCCAGCGGGGCGAGCGGGGACATGCTGCTTGGCGCAGTGAGCGGGGCGCTCGCAGGCACAGGTCAGCGGGCCGACGTGATCGCCGACGCGGTCGATGCGCTTGGACTTCCAGTCCGCCTGGATGTCACCGTGACCCGCCGGGCCGGCATTGCCGCCACTCGCGTCCACGTCACCACCAATGATGTGATCAGCAGTGGCGGTACGACGCATCCGGACGGACTGCAGAGGATCGGGGCACCCGGCGGTGAGCATCTCCGCCGTACCTGGGCGGACATCCGCCTGCTACTTGCCGGCGCACCGCTCGCCGCGACGGTCCGCGAGCGTGCCCTGGCCACCTTCGCGACGCTCGCCGAGGCTGAGGCGACCGTTCACGGAATCCGCGCCGACGACGTGCACTTTCACGAGGTCGGCGCGCTGGACGCGCTCGCCGACGTGGTCGGCGTCTGCGCGGGGCTGGACGCGCTCGGCCTGGACCAGCTGGTCGCGTCCCCGATGGCGCTCGGCGGCGGCTCGGCCCGTACCGGACACGGTGTCCTGCCGATCCCCGGCCCTGCCGTCCTGGAACTCCTGCGGGCAAGCGGAATGCCGGCTCACGGTGGTCCCGTGGACCTGGAGCTGTGCACACCGACCGGAGCGGCGCTGGTGGCGACCCACGTGGGCGCCTATGGCCAGCTACCGGCGATGCGGGTGGAGTCGGTCGGTGTCGGCGCCGGCCAGCGCGACATCCCGGGCCGGCCCAACGTCGTCCGGCTGGTCGTCGGGGCCGCGCCACCCGCCGGGATGTCGGCCCACGGCGCATCAGAACGAGAGCAGTCGGTGTCCGCATACGCCGCCGCTCGCATCCCCCCGGCAACCGATGAACTACTGGTCGAAACCAACGTCGACGACCTCGACCCGCGGGCCTGGCCGGAGATTCTGGCGGCGCTGCTGGCGGTAGGGGCGTCCGATGCCTGGCTGACGCCCATTCTGATGAAGAAGGGACGACCTGCGCACACGCTCTCCGTGCTGGTGGCGCCAGCGCGCGCGGACCCGGTCCGACAGATGATTTTTTTCCACACCCCCACCCTCGGTCTGCGCGAGACGCCCGTACACAAGCGGGCGCTTGACCGCACTTTCCGCCCGGTGAACGTCAGCGGCGAAACCATCGCCGTGAAGATCGGCATGCTCCCGGACGGCCAGGTGGTCACCGTGCAACCCGAGTGGGACGACGTGCGACGCGCCGCCGTCCGGCTGGACCGGCCGACCCGCTGGGTCCTGGCTGCCGCAGCGGCACTCGCCTCGGAAACATCATGGGCGCCGGATACGGACAGAACATACTTTACCCATCCCGGCCAGGGCACAGATGATGACAAGGTCGAGCCCGGCATGCAATCCTGAATCGCCGCGGTGGGCCGCCCTGGACGGACAGGTGGCGTCGAGCCCTGAACCGGTATCCGGCGAGGCCGTGACTGAGCGGGAGCATGAACGGAGACATCGACATCGACGCCCGAACGGACATGCCTGACGCCGATCGCGCTCCGGCGGAAGATCGCGGCGCACGCCAGTCGATGCAGTCGCCGGCACCTTCCCATCTTCCGCCGAGCTCGACCGAGCCGAACAACGACGACCCGTATTCCTCGTTCCAGGCCTGGCCCGCTCAGTTCCCACCACCGGTGCCACCGCCCGGTGGTGAGCGCACATTCGACCCGCTGACGAGCTCCTGGCCGGGCGCTTCGGGTGAACCGCCGGCCGTGCCACCGATCGCCCGGCCGTGGACCGAAAGGTCGACCTACGACCCGCTGTTCGACCGCGACCCGTTTCCCGGCGGTTACCGGGGTCCTGGCGGCTACCCAAGCCACGTCGCGCCGATTCCGCCCCCGCCGTCCGAACCTCGACTGTCCGCCACTCCACTGCGGCACGAGGAACGCCCGAGCACCGACCAGAACGGCAACGGACGCACCACCGCACCGCAGGCAGGATCCGCACCGGGCCTCCAGCGGTCCGGCTCCGAAGGCGCCACGCTCCGGCCGGCACCGCTTTACCCGGACGACTCCTACCCGCCGGCGTTCGACTCCACCGATCCGCTCGGGGTCTCCGCCGACGTCGCGGACACCGCGTTCGAGGTACCGCCACGCCCGCCGGTCTCGGCGGACTACCCGCCACCGCCACCGCCACCACTGCAACCGTCACCCCAACCGTCGCCGCCGCAACTGCAACCGTCACCCCAACCGTCGCCGCTGCAACTGCCGCCGGCGGCCGAGCAGGCGCCGGGTTCGTCCACGGCACCGATCGCAACGGCGCCCGCCCCGGACCTGCCGCCCTACCGGAACAGCGGTCGTGCGGATGAGGGACAGCTCGGCGGTCCGCGTCCCGGCGCACCGCAACCGCCGGTGCCGTACCCGGGTGGCTCCTACCCGGATAATCCCTACCCCAGCACCGAGTACCCGGCGCCAGCACCGGAGATCCGGCCGTCCGGCCACGACGGGGCAGCCGACGTCACCCGTGCGCCCGGCAGACTCATGACCAGCGCGCTGCTGCCCACCCAGCCGGACACCGCGTCCGGAGGCTGGCGAAAACTGGTCTTCAGGGCGTCCGGAGGAGCGATCAATCCTGGGCCGTCCGCCGACGAGGCCCGCCATCGGCGCCTGGTCGCGCACATCCGCACCCCCTTGTACGACTGCCACCGGGTCGCAGTCATGTCGCTCAAGGGCGGTGTCGGCAAGACCACCACGACCGTGGCCCTCGGGTCGACCCTGGCGAGTCTGCGTGGGGACCGCGTGGTGGCGATCGACGCGAACCCCGACCGCGGGACGCTCGGTGCCAAGGTACCGCGAACAACCACGAACACCGTGCGCGATCTACTCGACAATGCAGCCTCGCTACACCGTTATGTGGACGTTCGTCGGTACCTGTCACAGGCCGACAGCCGCCTGGAGGTGCTCGCGTCCGCGAACGATCCCGAGATCTCGCAGGCGTTCGCCGACACCGACTACCTCGCTGTCGACGACATCCTGCAGCGGCACTACTCGATCCTGCTGACCGACTGCGGCACCGGGATTCTGCACAGCGCCATGCCCGCGGTCCTCAAACTCGCCGACACACTGGTGATTGTCAGCAGTTCCAGCGCGGATGGCGGTTCGTCGGCCAGTGCCACGCTGGACTGGCTGGACGCACACGGGTACGCCGCCCAGGTGCGAGAGGCGGTGACGGTCATCTCGACATTCCCGGTGAATGGCGAGTCGGTGGATATGAACACGCTCGAACAGCATTTCGCCGCCCGTACCCGGCGAGTCGTTCAGGTACCCTACGATCCCCATCTCGCCATCGGCGGACGTATCACGTTGGAAGGGCTGAGAAAAGCGACGAGGCAGGCGTTTCTCGAAATCGCCGGTGCCGTCGCCGAACGGTTCGGTTCTCCCCTGACAGACGGGGATCCCGAGCGTTTCGGCGGGTTACCACCCGGGGTTTAGAGCCTGTCCGGGCACCACTCAGCGGGCCAGGGCGCCGGTCACGGCCCGGACGCCGGGGCGCCGCAGCTGCCTGGCCACTGTCGTACGGCCGTCCACGATCCGCCCGAACAGTCCGAAGGTACCGGGCATGCAGGTCAGCAACGCGTGCAGCAGCCCGGGATGGTGTGCATAAACCGCCTGTAGCTTGCGGCCGGCGTCCATTTCGGGGCCGAGCACCGCTTCAATGCGCCTGGGGTACTCCGCGAGCGCGGACAGATCACCGACAGCGGCTCGGGCCGCGGCCTCCCCCGCGAGACGCCCCGAGCGCAATGCGAACGAGATCCCCTCGCGCGTCCACGGGTCGAGCAGACCCGCCGCGTCGCCGGCGACCAGCACCCTGCCCCGGCGCAGTGGCGAACCCGCGGCCCGTACCCTCGTCAGATGCCCGGAGTCGTGCAACGGTGTCACCGAACCCAGACCGAGCCGGCGCACCAGATCGCCGTAGTAGGAACGCAGCGCATCGCCGTCTGCCCGCGAACCGATCACACCGACGGTGAGCACCTCGCTCTTTGGGAACAGCCAGGCGTATGAACCGGGGACCGGACCCCAGTCGAGCAGCATCCGGCCGCCCCAGCGCCGTGCGGTCGGTGCGCTCACCGGGAACTCACCTTCCAAGCCGACGTCCACTTGGTCACACCGGACGCCGACGTGGGCGCCCGTCCGCCCGGACGCGCCATCTGCGCCGACGACGACCCGGGCGCGTATCTCCCGCCCGCCCCGCACCGTCACCACGACGCAACCATCCCGCGTCTGCCTGATCTCCGTGCTCCCCCTGCTCTCCCTGACCCCCCTAACCGCCGTGACCGCCGTGGCCGCCTGGACCTCGTTGCTGTCCGGTCCGCCCGGTCCGGGGACTGGTCCGGCGGTCGGTCCGGTTACTTCGCGCAGGCCGGTGACGTGGACTCCGGTCCGCAGGCCCGCACCGGCAGCGCAGGCCGAGTGCACCAGCGCCCGGTCGAACTCCGAGCGCATCACCATTGACAGCATCGGTCGGCCTGGCCGGCGCCTGGTCCGCGCCAGCCGGCCGTCCAGGGACACGGTGAGCTGGTCGATGCTCGCGTGGACCAGGCCCGAAAGGTCGATACCGGCATGGTCGACCGCCAGACCGACCAGGCCGCCGCCACAGGTCTTGTACCTGGGCAGCTCGGCCCGTTCAAGCATGCAGACGGTGACACCGGCCCGGGCCGCCGCCCGAGCTGCGCTTGCTCCCGCCGGACCGGCGCCGATCACGACCACATCGAACATCTCGCCCGGAGCGTCCGACCGGCCAGCCATGTCTACCGGCATATCAGCGCAGGGTGAGGGTCCGGCCCACGACGCCGGCACGCATCCGGCGTTGCGACGCATCCAGCGGAGTCCGGTCGGCAACCGCACGCTCCAACCGGGCACGCAGCTCCGTCGCCGGTTCCTCGCAGCTGTCCGCGTCAGCGCCCGGCGCGAGGTCCCAGACCGGAACGACCAGACCGTCCGCCCGGAAGGAGCCGACGAAACGGGACCCGACACCGACCGTAAGATCACCAGCGACGGCCAGCCGCGCGAGGGCGTCGAGCAGGGGTTCCTCGTCGTACGCCTGAACCCACCGCAGGTGCGTCCGCTCCCCCGGACTGCACCAGTAGGCCGCGTCGACCGAGGTCAACCGGACGGTCGGAACGACGGCCGCGTTCGCCCGATCCAAGGCGGCGGCGACCTCCGGAGCGGGAC